>JBEKKG010000634.1:0-4971 GCA_050010835.1 Planctomycetota bacterium | reverse complement strand
GACCGCGCCAGTTGGGCCATGTGGCCTCCGGACTTTTCTCCGGGGGTTTGTCGGCGTCCGCGGCAAAGGACGATCCCGGCGGCCAAAGCCCCAAGCACACAAGCCAGGCGAAACTGTGCGTTGACATGCGCCTATGCACTCCTTGCGACGCGAAGACCGCCGCTCGGTTTCACTTCTTCTCCGCCTTCTCCATCTCCGCGATTTCCTCGGGCGTGGCGTCCACGACCACGCGGAACTTCGTGCTTCCGTAGGCTGCATCGTTCGTGGCTTCGCCCACTGCTTCGTGGTACGTAACGGTATTCCTGCCCCAATGGCCGTGTTTCTTGCCGGACGCTTCGTCCTTCTCACACGAATAATATGGGTCGACCTCGTCCATGCGGCGAAAAACGAACGCGTCCCTCGTCATTTCGTACGCATTATCGCTTATCATGTCGTACAGTCCCCAGGCATTCGGTTGTTTGGACTTCACTGGAAGACACTCCCCCCTTGCGCCCCCCGAACTCTTCTGGTCCTTGTATTTTACATCCAGTGGCGGATTGGAGGTGCCTACGCGGGCCGCGTACTCCCATTCGGCTTCCCCAGGCAGGCGGACGGTTCGGCCGCTCTTCTCCGACACAATCTTGCAGAACTTGTTGACATCGGCGCAGGGAACGTTCCGGACCGGGCGTTGGGGATCTTTCAGTGTGCTGGGATTGCTGCCCATGACCGCCTCGTACATCTCCTGTGTCACCGGAATCTCCGCCAGCCAGAAGGGCTTGGTCAAGGTAATGAGGCGCGGAAATTCATCCTGCCAGCGGGGGGCAACGTAAAAGGGTTTGGCAAACAGGAACTTTCCGCTCGGCAAGAGGATGCATTTAAGCGACAGCGTATCCGTGACCTTCAAGATCAACGGTTCCTTGCCGGTCATCTTGATGGGTTTGTCGAGCGCCAGCATCTTATCCGGATACTTGAGAGTGACGGGTCTTTTATTGGGATATTCGCCAAATATCTTGCTGGGCGTAATCCATTGCTTTCCATCTTTTTCGGAAACAATGCCGGTCACGGCCATCTGGGGATTGCCCCACTTACAGGAACCCAAGTTCTTCATGGTGAGCTCACAGGGGGTGAAGTAATACTTCAGCCGTTTTGCGAACGCATCGTTCAAATCTCTGGCTTGGTTCCCATCCATGCTGTCACCCGGCCAATACTCCTTCATGATGGCGTCCAATGTGGCTGTCACCTCGGGGGTGCCTTCCAAGGCAAACAACACCATCGTCTTATCTGCATCTTTTGCCGGTTTGAGGGTGCAGGCTTCTTCCAGCATCAACATACCCTTGAGCGTGACCTCTGGACCCGCCGGGTCGGGCTTCTCCTCCGGGACTGACTTGCCCTCCGCCGCCGGAACAGACACGGCAAGAGACAACACAAGCAGCGACACCCCAACAACCACCAACGATAATCGCCTCGTATCTGCTCCTTCCATCGTTTTCCTCATCAATAGTTCCGATTCACGGGGCCTTACCTTTGTTGTGGCCACCGGGACCCCACGACGGTGTGGCGCCGAACTTGAGTTTCGTTGCGGTTCTTGCCCTTGTCAACTGCAGTGTTCATGGTTGTGGTCTCCAAGAGGCGGGGCGGGAGCGACAGCAAGATGCCGCCGCTCCCGCTAGGTGGTGGGAAATGTGAACAGACGGGGGATCGCGCGGGGAACTACTGCTGGGCAAGGGCAGCGGGGGCGTTCTGGCGGGCCTTCAGATTGTCAATGATCTGCGAAGCAACCTCCACCGGAACCTGGCTGAGGTCGCTGTAATTGTAGTCAGCGAGAACGGCCGCTACGTCAAGGTTCAGGCTCTTACAGATGGCCCAGATTGCGCGCTGCTGGGCCTCAGTTGCATTGGTTCTACGGCCATTCCCACCATTGCCCCCGTTGCCACCAGCGCGGACAGTGCGGTTGCTGGGGTAGCCGCCCCGTGCAGGTGAAGCGGGCTGCTGGTTCTGGGGTGGAGCGTAATTCTGACGGCGGGCTGGAGCGGGCTGACCGCCGTTTCCGCCATTGTTGCCGGTGGCCGCAGCGATCTGCTCGTCTACCGCCTGTGTGACCAGGCCGTAGAGGTCACAGATGCGGGACTGGATGACATTGGGCTGGCCGGCGTCAGAGACCTCGATCTCCATCGCCGCACCGAACTGCTAGGAACTGAACTCGGTGCCTGGGATGGGCACCTTCTTCGACATGTTTGCCGAGATCTTGACCACGGCGTCCTCCTTCCAGTTGAATGTGGGATTGATGGCGTGCGGGTACAGCCGTAGCCAGGGATGGGCAGGGCTGGCTAAATGCAGGGCAGCTACCCTTATATAATAGCGCATTTCGGGCCGGAATTTAGCCGGTGTGTTCCAGCTAAGAACGCCACCCGCGTACATGACTTCTAGACCCGCCCGTTTGCCCACCTATCCTTGCATGTTGTGCACATTGTAATAACACGGCGGGACTGGTCTTTGGGTCAAGAGGGCTGTGACACCCAACCGCAGTGGTTCTCAGGGCGGGAAAGTTCGTGTTTGAGAGGGTGGCCGATGGAGCGGCGTAAAGCGACGGGAAGGTCGCCGTACCCGGCTTCGACTCTATGCAACCAGAGGCGGCCAACACGGAGCCGAGCGGGTTCAGCGTGAGCCAAGGAGGATGAAATGCCGAGGAAGCTGCAAAAGCTGCAGGGCTTTGACGCTTACATGCGGAAGACGCTCAAGGACTGGAACGCGCCAGGCGTCGGCGTGGGCATCGTGGTGGACCGCAAGCTCGTCTTCGCGAAGGGTTATGGCTATCGCGATTACGAGAGGAAACTGCCCTTCACGCCCTCGACGCTGTGCCCCATCGCCTCCAACACCAAGCTTTTCACGGCAGTGGCCGCAGGGCTATTGGCGGACGCCGGCAAACTGACGTGGGATAAGCCCATCCGTGACGCGGTTCCCGCTGTCAGATTCTACAACGATGCGCTGAACAACACAGTCACTCTCCGCGACATGCTGTCCCACCGCACGGGCATCACCCGCCACGACATGATCTGGTACAAGTCCGACTTCACCCGCAAGGAACTATTCGACAGGCTGACGTATCTTGAGCCCAAGGAAACGCCACGGCAGATGCTTCTTTACAACAACATGATGTACGCCGCCGTGGGACACATCATCCAACTGCGGTCGGGTAAGCCCTGGGAAGACTTCGTCCGCGAGAGAATCCTGCGCCCGCTGGGCATGACGAACACCGTCTTCGCTATCCCGGACATGGTGAAGCGCCGCGACCACGGTGTTCCGTATGCTGAAAAGCGGGACACCTTGGAGATCTACAAGATTCCGTATTATGAGCAGATGGCAGGCGTCGCGCCAGCCGGCGCGATCGTCTCGAACATTCGGGATATGTCCCGCTGGCTGATCGCCCTCATGAACAACGGGAAGTACGCCGGCAAGCAGGTTCTGCCTTCGAGCGTGCTCAAGGCCACGCTGGAGCCGGCCATGGCGCTTCCGAATGTCCTGGGCGAAACGAAGGGCTTCTGGGAGACGATGAACGAAGTTGCCGGCCTGGGCAGAATGACCTCTGTGTACCGGGGGCACCTGCTGACCTATCATGGCGGGGCTATAGATGGCTTCTACTCCCAGGTTTCCTTCATGCCGCAGGAGCGGATCGGGGTGATCGTGTTCGTGATCAGCGGCCACTGTGCCGCTCTGACCGACATTGTCGGCTATAACATCTATGAACGTCTGTTGGGGATGGACCAGACTCCGTGGAGCAAACGCTGGCTCGATGTCAGGCTGACGGCAAAGCGGGAGGGCACCGAGGCCAGGGCCAAGGCGGGCGCGGAGCGTGTTCCCAACACCACGCCTTCCCATCCCCTCGCCGACTACGCCGGCGATTATGAGCACCCTGCCTACGGTATCCTGAAGATCGGTCTCAAGGACGGACAGCTCCAGTTCGACTTCCACAAGCTCCTGTTCCCGATGACCCATTTCCACTATGAACGCTTCGATACGCCCGATGACGAGCGCTACGGCAAGTGGTCGGTGAACTTCCGCACGAACCCGCAGGGGGATGTCGCCGAAGCTGTCATGTCTCTGGACCAGGCCGAAATCGTCTTCACACGGAGGCCCACGGCCCCCAGTCTGAGGCTGCTGCGGCAACTGGCCGGCAGCTACGAAACGAGGACGGGCTTTAAGTTCCAGGTGGTCCTGAAGGCGGGTCGTGCGCTCTACGTAACGTTCCCCGGTAATCCTGATGAGAGATTGATCCCATACAAAGGGCTGACGTTTCGCACCCAGGAGTTCGCCGACCGGGTCTTCGAGTTCGTTCTTGAGGGCAGCCGGGTCACAGCCCTCAAACACAGAAGCCCATCTGGGGAATACGTTTTTACGCGGAAGTGACCAGCGCGCGTGCGCCCGATCCACCCAATCGCAATAGGTTGTCCTGACCCATGAGACGACAGGCATCTTGACATGCAACTGATGATGTGCAGGCACAGCCCGGCAGCGGTCAAGTTGAAGGCATGTAACGCTTTACAGCAGTGCGGGGGTGAGAGCGCGAATTTGCGCTCTGGGTCGGTGAAGCATGACTGCGCTAGGTTACCCGCAGTCGCTCCAGCGTTGCAACACCGTTGCAACATCCTTTTTCGTTCATAGGGAAATCCGAGGTTAACAACAGACCGCTGCTCAGCGCTGCGGCGCCAGTGTCCAGCAGGTTCAAGGTTCAAGTCCCTGCGGGAACTTCAGTTGTCCTGTGCCATGCTCACTGTCAGCCAGGCTGGAAGCCTGCGCCCCAAACGAAGAAAGCCCCTTGCGGGGCCTTCTGATACGGCCAGTATCAGCTGATGCGGGAGAAGAAGACGCTAATCGAAGCCTCTTGTACTGCGGAGATTGAACTTCTATCGAGGGTTGGTATTGTTTCTGTGATGTTTACTTCGGTAGGCAGCCTCGATTGGCAGCTCAATCTCCCGCACCCTTTGAAGTCCTTTT
>JBEKKG010000633.1:0-4972 GCA_050010835.1 Planctomycetota bacterium | reverse complement strand
CAGCAAATGTACCGCGGGCGTCCCGCCCGCTCGTGGCAGGCTGGCAGGGCGCGAGGACGAAGGCGGGCGGGACGCCCGCGGTACGCTCTGGGCCACGCATTTACTGACATGCACCCGTGCCGGGGCTGTCGCTTTCCGGAAGGGTTTCCTGAACTCCCCCGAAACTCCCTTGACTGTTCTGCCTCTCCGGTGACGATGCGGCGAAACATTAGAGGAGGTGGGTCGTCAATGTCCGAACAGAACCAGGGCCGCGAGATGCTTGCCCTCCTGTTCACCGACTTGGTCGGCTCGACACAGCTCAAAAGCCAAATCGGCGGCGAAGTTTACGCCCGCAAGGTCCTCGACCCCCACAACCGCCTCTTCCGCGAGATCCCGCAGGCCATACCCGGCGCGCGCGTTCTGGGCTTCACCGGAGACGGCTTCTTCGCCGCGTTCCGTGTGGTTGCGGACGGCGTCAAGATGGCGCTGCTCTTCCAGCAAGCCCTGCGCGAGTACCCGTGGGAGTCCGTTGCGCCGCTAACGCGCAGCGGCATTCACGTCGGCGAGGTGGTGCCTGTGGAGGCCGTCGTGCCGGGACAGACCGCGGTCGTCGGCCAAGCTGCGGACGTTTGTGCGCGCCTGATGGGCCTGGCTGGCGCGCAATCGCAAGACGAAGGAGGCCCGTGCCTTCAAATTTCGTCCCCCTCTTGACCGCGCCTCCCCTGGCTATGACCGTAGGGGTGTAGTTGCGCTCGAAGTCGAACTGGGAGCATTTCAGGTGCCTGTACAGGTCGCGGTCGCTGCAACCAGGATGATCCCCGACGTACATCTCCATGCTCACCCTGTCCGCCGAGGCGCGCATGGCTGGAACAAGACGGCGGCGTTTCGCCGATTTTTCTGCATTTTCCTTGGTTGATTCTTCCATGAGGATAGACTGTGCGGCTGCAATCTTTGACGGTCGCGAAGGAAAACGCTCATGCGAATCTTGACCATCTGCTTTGCTCTTGCCGTGCTCACTTCCAGCGCTTCGGCTGCGGAGGTCGCTGCCGACAAGGCCTCGGGGGCCTCGACAATCAGCAACAAGCGCCTGCGGCGCGACACCGATGGCAACATTGTTGACGCCCACGATGGCTGCTTGCAGAAGTTCGGCGACCGCTACTACCTTTACGGCACCGCCTACGGCACCACGGACGGATTCAACAAGAACAACCGTTACCACTGCTACAGTTCGGCGGACTTGATCGTCTGGAAGTATGAGGGCGAACTGCTCAAGAACCCGCCCGACGGCGTCTATTACCGCCCCTACGTGGTTTACAACAAGAAGACCGCGCAGTACGTGCTGTGGTACAACTGGTACGCGATACTGTGGGAAGGGCAATACGGCGTGGCCACCAGCAGCACGCCGCAAGGCCCGTTTGTCATCCACGACGGCAACGTTAAGGTCGCTCACAAGAAGCCTGGCGACGAAAGTCTGCTGGTGGACGACGATGGCACCGCGTACCTGATTTACACTTCCATCGCCAGCGGCCACTCGATCTCCGTCGAGAAACTTGCCCCGGACTACCTGAGTTCCACGCAGGAGAACAGCGGCTTTCTGGGCAAAGGTTGCGAAGCTCCGGCGCTTTTCCGGCGCGAGCAGACCTATTATGCGCTCTTCGACACCTGCTGCTGCTTTGGCCCCGCCGGCAGCGGCGCCCAGTTGCACACGGCCGAAAAGCCTTTGGGGCCGTACAAACACCGCGGGAACATCAACCGCGACGCCGCGGGCAAGCCGATCATCGCCGCCCAGCAAACCTGGGTGGCTCAGTTGCCCACCTCGCACGGGACGGTCTACGTCTGGATGGGCGACCGCTGGGGCTCGCGGCCGGATGGCGTGAAAGGGCACGATTTCCAGTTCTGGAGCCGGCCTTTGGAATTCACCGCCGATGGCAACATCCAGCCTCTGCAATGGGACTCGAACATCGGCGACAAGGATTTCAACAAGCCGCGGACCGCGCAGCGGCTTGCGCTGGATAAAATCGTCATCGAATCTGCCACATACGGCGACCTCGCCAGCAAGAACCCGGCTCGAATTCGCGATGTCAAAGCGAAGGTCGAGCAGGCTCTGCGCAAAGGCGGCGGCCGGCTTACAGTTTCGTCCATGGCCGAAGGCGACGATCCTTGCTACGGCACAGTCAAGACGCTGAAGATCACTTACCAGGCCGATGGCCGCGCCCTGACATATACCGGCACAGATCCTGAAATCGCAGACTTGCTCGATCCGGAGTGAGGGGAGGCATTAGGCGGCGCTGAAAGGCAGGATTTCGCCGGGCGAAACTCAGAACCGTTCTGAGATTTGGGGCAGGAAGCCTCCCGCCGTTTGCCTCCGACGCCCGGAGCCGGTATAGTCCCGCCGAGAGCATTTCCCGTCGAGGCCCAGGCATGACGGACGACACGACCGCGCCACTGCCCAAGCCGCCGAGCGAGGATCCCGGCGAGACGCTGCGTCCCGCGTCGCCGGTGACGCCCAGCAATGAAACCGCGTCCCTGCTGCCTGGCGCGCCCGTTCCCAGCCCTTCGACCGACCCCACGCTGATCGCCGGCGCCACTAGGCCGCACGCCAGCCAAGCCCAGTCCCGTAAGCTGGGGCCCTACGCCCTGGTGCGCCTGCTCGGCAGGGGCGGCATGGGCGCCGTCTGGGAGGCCCTGGACACGCGCCTGAACCGGCGCGTCGCCGTCAAGGTCATGGTCGCCGGCGAGCATGCGTCCGAGCAGGAGACCGAGCGCTTCCGCCGCGAGGCGCAGAACTCCGCCAAGCTCCGGCACCCGAACATCGTCCCCGTCCACGACTTCGGCGCCGAGGGCGGGCGGCACTACCTGGTCATGGACCTCGTGGACGGCGTGATGCTCGCCGACGCCCTGCGGCAGCGCCAGTTCACTTACCGGGAGAAGGCCATGCTCCTGGAGAAGGTCGCGAGGGCGGTGCAGTACGCCCACGAGCAGGGCGTCGTCCACCGCGACCTGAAGCCGTCCAACATCATGCTGGAGCTGGCGAGGGGCGGCTCCTCGTCCGGCGACGGGAAGCCTGGCAGCTCCACCAACTTGGGGTTGCCAGCGGAGGACCGCGCGCTGGGCGAACCGCTGGTGATGGACTTCGGCCTGGCCAAGGATGTCACCAAAGACTCCAGCCTCAGCCAGTCCGGCCAAGTCATGGGCACGCCCGCGTACATGCCGCCGGAACAAGCCGAGGGCCGCATCAAGGACGTGGGGCCGCGCTCGGATGTCTACAGCCTGGGCGCCATCCTCTACGAAATGCTCACTGGCCGCGTCCCGTTCACCGGCGAGAACGCCATGCAGGTGCTGCGCGCGGCACTGAACGACGAGCCGCTCCCGCCACGCCGGATCACGCCCGCCGTGCCGCGCGACCTGGAGACGATTTGCCTGAAGTGCCTGGAGAAAGCGCCGCCAAAACGCTACGTGTCCGCGCAGGCGCTGGCCGAAGACCTGGGCCGCTGGTTGAAAGATGAACCCATCGTGGCACGGGCGTCCAGGCCGTGGGAGAAGGCCGCCAAGTGGGCCAGGCGGCGGCCGGCGGCGGCGGCGCTGATTGTCGTCAGCGCGGTGGCGCTGGCTGTTCTCCTCGGCGGCGGGCTGTGGTACAACGCTCGATTGAGCAGTGCCTTGCGGCGCGCCACGGAACAGGAGCAACTCGCCAGGCGGAGCGAGGAAAAGGCGCGGCAAGAGGCCGCCGAGAAAGAAAAGCAACGCCATGAGGCCGCGCTCCAACTCGCTCAGGGCCTCGTGGCCCAAGGCGATACGCTGGCCTCGTCAGGCCGCGTCGGGGAAGCGCACGACCATTACGCCCAGGCGCTGCAAAAGTTTGTGCAGTTGAACGAACCGACATTTGACGCTGAGGCTGGTTTGTGCCGTCTGTTCGCCGACTACTCTCCGCCAATCCTTACTCTCCTTGGCCATGAAGGCGTGGTAACCAGCCTCGCCTTCTCGCCAGACGGCCAGCGCGTCCTCTCAGGAAGTTATGACAGTACCTGCAAGCTCTGGGATGTGAAAACAGGAATGGTCTTGCGAACATTCGCGGGTCCTCAAGGTGGGGTTTGGAGCGTCGCCATCTCGCCCGACGGCAGGCAGGGCCTCGCCTCCACCGGAGACAAGAGCATCAAACTCTGGGAGCTGGAAACGGGGCGCGAATTTCAAACATTGCGCTGGCGCCAGGGTTGGTTTTCTTGCGTCTCGTTCTCGCCAGACGGCAAGCGCGCCCTCTCGGTAAACGGGGACAATACAATCAAGCTTTGGGACCTGGGAACCGGGTGCGAACTGCGAACTTTCAGCGAGATTCGAGAACGCGTACATTGTGTAGCCTTCTCATCAGATGGCCGGCGAGCCCTCTCTGGAGGTATGGATAAGTCACTAACGCTCTGGGACGTGGAATCTGGGAAAGCAGAGCGCAAAATCACGGGGCATCTTCATACAGTTTGGGGCGTTGTCTTCTCACCTGATGGCTCGCTGGCCCTTTCAGCAAGCGAGGACAAGACTGTCAAGCTGTGGGACCTGGCAAGCGGACGGGAAATACGGACCTTTAGTGGAAATGCGGAGGCAGTCAAGAGCGTTGCTTTCTCGCCTGACGGCAAATATGTCCTTTCGGGCGGCCATGACAAGTCCGTCAGGCTTTGGGAAACAGAAAGTGGGCGCGAACTGCGCACGTTCCTTTGGCATCGGTATGGTCTTCACCGCGTGGCCTACTCGCCTGACGGCAAACGCGCGCTTTCTGGAGGACGTGACACCACACTCATGCTCTGGGACTTGGTGGGCAGCCACGAAGTGCGCACTCTTGCAGGGCATGCAAAGGCGGTTATATGGGTGGCATTTCCGTCTAGCGGCAGTCTGGCGCTTTCTTGCGGCGTAGACGCGACATTCAAACTCTGGGATGTGGCAACGGGACTAGAAGTGCGCACATTTGGCGAGCCCGCAGGAAAGGACTATTGGGTCGCCTTTTCAC
>JBEKKG010000632.1:0-7030 GCA_050010835.1 Planctomycetota bacterium | reverse complement strand
GGCCGCAAATTGTCATGGCTGGCGCGGCGGTAATCGGCGAGACCATGTGGAAGAAGTACCGGCGCTGGCCGGTCTATTCCAAGTTCTTCGACAACATGGGGCCGATTCCGCATCACATGCACCAGTCCGCTGAGGAGGCCGCGCTGGTCAAGCAGGAAGGCAAGCCGGAATCCTACTACTTCCCTGTCCAATACAATCAGACGGGCAACAACTTTCCCTACACGTTCTTCGGCCTTTGCCCCGACACCACCAAGGCGCAGGTCCGCAAGTGCCTCGAGAACTGGAACACTGGCGACAACGGCCTTCTGGATCTCGCGCCCGCGTACCGTCTCAAGCCCGGCTCAGGCTGGCTCGTTCCGCCCAGCATCCTCCACGCCCCCGGTTCGCTCTGCACCTACGAGCCGCAGTGGGGTTCGGACGTCTTCGGCATGTACCAGTCGCTGGTGGAAGGCCGCGAAGTGCCGTGGGCGCTGCTGGTCAAGGATATGCCTAAGCAAAAGCACCAAGACTTCGACTGGATCGTGGACCAACTGGATTGGGAATCCAACACCGACCCGTACTTCAAGCAGCATCACTACACCGAGCCCATTCCCGTTGCCGACACCTGCAAGGACGGCTGGTTGGACGAGTGGATTGTGTACGGCCGCGTGAACGGCCAGCAGCTCTTCTCGGCAAAACAGCTTACGCTCCAGCCGGGGGTCAAGTGCAAGGTCAAGGACACCGGAGCGTACGGGCTCCAGGTCATGCAAGGCCGCGGGAGCATGAACAAGCTGGTTCTCAGCGCGCCGGTCCTGATCGGCTTCCACGACCTGACGGAAGACGAGGTGTTCTGTGCGGAGGAAGCGGCGAAGGCGGGCGTGGTCTTCGAGAACACGTCGCCCACCGAGCCGCTCGTCATGCTGCGGTACTTCGGGCCGGAAGTCAACCCGGACGCGCCCGAAGTCGGCGCGCACATGAAGAAGTGATGACATTTTCGATTTCAGATTTTCGATTTTCGATTTGAACTGCCCTCGCAGCGCAATCGAAAATCGAAAATCGAAAATCCAAAATCCTGAGAAGGGGGGGACTTCGATGGCAGCCAAGGCTAAGCAAAAGTCACGCAATGACTACCCCAAGCTCCACAACGCGGCGTGGCCCGGCCTGGTCGGCAAAGGCAGCCCGGGCGCCGAACCAGGCATTGATCTGGACACCATGCTGAGCCTGACCGCCGCCGCCGAGGTGGATGGCGTCAGGTTTGACGGCATGGACCTCTTCCTCTTTGCGCCGCATGTCAACATTGACAGCAGCGCTGACGACCTGAAGAAACTGGCCGACAGGTTCCGCGCCAGGAACCTGGCCATCGGCTCGGTCGTGGCCCCAGTCTGGCCGCCCACTGGCGGCGGCACGGCGATGGGTGGTCCCGGGGAGCGCGCCAAGTACATTGGCCAGGTCCGCAAGGCCTGCCAGATCGGAAAGACGCTGAGGGACATCGGCGTACGCAAGCACGGCGTTATTCGCGTAGACTCGGCGTCCAGCGTCAGCGACTGGGCCAAGGATCCCGAAGGCAACACCCAGAAGATTGCGGAGACCTTGCGCGAGGCCTGCGGCGTGGCGGAGAGTTTCGGCGAGCGCCTTGCCGCCGAGGGCGAAATCTGCTGGGGTGCGATGCACTCCTGGCGCCAGATGGTCAAGCTCCTCGAAATGGTCAACCGTCCCAAGACGCTCGGCTTCCAGGCCGACATGGCCCACACGCTGCTGTACCTGCTCGGCCACAACGCGCCCGAGGACGCGATCCTGCCGGCAGGTTACGACTGGCAGGACCCGGCCAAGCTCGACGACGCCTTGAAGACGCTGACCGCGGCGTTGCGTCCCTGGACGATTGATCTGCACATCGCTCAGAACGACGCGACGGTCAAAGGCTCCGGCTCGCACGACAAGACCGGCCGCCACTGCCTGCCCAACGACCCGAACGGCAAGCTGAACATCCCGCATTGCGCGGGCTTCTGGCTGCGCGACGCCAAGGGCAAGCTCACCAAAGCTATTAACCACCTCTGCTGGGACGGCTGTATGTGGCATGACACACGTCAGAGTCACGGTCCGCAACCCGACCGATCCTTCGAAGTTCTGGAAAGGTCTCTTTCTGGTTGACACCGGGGCTTATGATTCGCTTGTCCCGGCGAAGCATCTGAAGAAGCTCGGCTTGAAATCCAGAGGGAAACAGGCCTATGAGCTCGCGGACGGCTCCCAAGTGGATATGAAGGTCACAACGGGCGAGTTGGAACTCATGGGGCGGATCGTAGGCAACACGATCATCTTCGGAGGTGACAACGCCGAGCCAATCCTGGGCGTAACCGCACTGGAGTCGGCAGGCGTTGAGGTGGACCCGCGCACGCGGCGTCTGAAGCGGCTGCCGGCCGTTCGCCTCAAGTAGCACGAACACGAGACGGTTCAACAACGCACGCCGGAGCCAACGCCGGCGCCACAAACGGAGGAGGGGGCAATGAAGACACTGAACGTCGGACTGATCGGCTACGGCTTCATGGGCCGCACGCATTCGAACGCGCACCGCAAGGTCACGCACTTCTTCGACGTGCCCTACCAGCCGGTGCTGAAGGTGGTCTGCGGCCTGGTGGATGCCGAGGCCAAGGCTTTCGCCGACAAATGGGGCTACCAGTCGCACACTACCGACTGGCGAAAGGTCGTCGAGGACAAGGGCATTGATCTCGTGGAAATCTGCGTGCCCAACAACCGGCACGCCGAGATTGCCATCGCCGCCGCCAAAGCCGGCAAGGCCATCATCTGTGAGAAGCCTTTGGCGCTGAACGCCAAGCAGGGCGAGCAAATGGTCGCGGCCGTGGAAAAGGCCGGCGTGCCTAACATGGTGTCTTTCAATTATCGCCGCGTGCCGGCCGTGACGCTGGCCAAGAAACTCATCGAAGAAGGCCGGCTGGGAAAGATATTCCACTACCGCGCCAATTTCCTCCAGGACTGGACGATCTCCCGCGAGGTCCCGCAGGGCGGCATGGCGACTTGGCGGTTGGACGTCAAGGCGGCCGGCTCCGGCGTAACCGGCGACCTGCTGGCGCATTGCATTGATACCGCCTTGTGGCACAACGGCCCCATCACCGCCGTGAACGCCATGACCGAGACGTTCATCAAGGAGCGCAAGAACGCCGAGACCGGCAAGATTGAGCCGGTGGGCATTGACGACGCCTGCACTTTCTTCTGCCGCTTCGACAACGGCTCACTGGGCAATTTCGAGTCCACGCGTTACGCCCGCGGCCATAAGGCGCTCTACACTTTGGAGATCAACGGGGAGAAGGCCTCGATCCGCTGGGACCTCCACAACCTTCACCGCCTGGAATGGTTCGACCACCGCGACGAGGGCATCCTGCGCGGCTGGCGCTCGATCCACGTTACCGACGGCGACCACCCCTACATGAAGAACTGGTGGGTTCCCGGCCTGCAGATCGGCTACGCCGAGTCGTTCGTCCACCAACTCGCCGAGTTCCTGATAGCTATGGACAAGGGGCAGCCGTTCAGCCCGGACTTCCGGGGCGCGATGGCCACGCAGTATGTCTGTGAAGCGGTGCTGAAGAGCGCGGCGACGGGGAAGTGGCAGAAGGTGAAGAAGGGGTAGGCGCCGTTGGGGAGTATGACGATGGCCAACGGAATGTGCCGCCGTGACTTTGTCCGCCAAGGCAGTGCTCTAGGAGTAGCAGCCATGCTGGAATCCGCTCAGGGGTGCAGCGAGAAAGAAACACCTGCGGTCGCCGCCGAGATGCCCACGATTAAGCTGGGCAGCCTCAAAGTCTCGCGCCTCATTCTGGGCAGCAACCCGTTCTGGGGCTACGCGCACCTGCCGGGCAAGGTGGCCGAGGAGATGAAAGCCTACTACACCGATGAGCGCATCATGGCGGTGCTCGACGAAGCGGCCGCGCACGGCATCACCGCCGTAGCCTCGCCGCCCGAACAGCGCTGGCTCCAGCTTTTCGCCAAGTATCGCGGCACCGGCGGCAAGCTCCGCATCTGGATTGCGCAGCCGCATGGCAAGCCGGAGCAGATGAAGGATGAGATCACGCGGGCGGTGCAAGGCGGCGCGCAGGCGGTCTTCATCCAGGGGGGCCGGGCCGACGAGCAGTTCGCGCAAGGCCGGATGGACGTGCTCCGCGAGTGGGTCGCTCATATTCGCAGCCTCGGCGTGCCGGCCGGCATGGCCGCGCACAACCCTGACCTCCACCTTGAGGCGGAGAAGCAAGGCTTCCCCACGGACTTCTATTTCCAGTGCTGTTACCGGCCGGACAAGTACCTCGAAGAAGACCGCGCCAAGGCCATCGAAACCATCCGCAAGATCGAGAAGCCGGTGGTGGCCTACAAGATTCTCGCCGCCGGGCGCCTGTCCGCTGCGGCAGGCTTTGGGTTCGCTTTTCAGCACATCCGCCGGAAGGACGGCGTCTGTGTAGGCGTCTATCCCAAGGACAGGCCGGACGAAATCGGCGACGACGCGCAACTGGCCCGCACGCTCACAGCGCAGTAGGACAGCCTTTCCAGGCTGTCCGGACAGGCTGGAAAGCCTGTCCTACCGTTCACGCAACGCTACTTCATCGGCGAGTAGTCCGTAGGCGTCATGAAGGTGAACTTCACGCCGTCGGGCGCCGGCAACGTCAGCGAACCGCCTGCCTTATCCTCGGACTCCTTCTTCGCGGCGACCCAGTCTGGGTCGGCGCGGAACTCCTTCCACGAATCGTCGCTGGCTGCGCGGCTCTTGTGGGCCACGATATAGACGAGCGTGTCGTCCGCGCCTTTGTCCTTGCCGGCGGGCGTCCAATAGGCGATGCTCGTGATGCCGTGCTTGGCGAAGAGCGCCAGAGTGTGGTCGCGGAAGCGCGCGAGCAGATTGGGCAGGTGGCCGGGCGTGGTCTTGTAAACGCGCAATTCAAAGGCACGCGGCTCGGCGGCCGCAACCGGTTTGGCCTCGGGAGAGAAATCCGTGGCCTGCATGTAGAGCGACTCAAATTTGGCGACCAGCTTCCCGTCTTTTTCGGATTCCTTGAATGCGGCTTGCCAGTCGGGATCCGCCATGAAGTCCTTCCAGGATTTCTCCCGTGCTTCGCGATCAGGATAAGCCAGGATGTAGATCACCTTGTTGTCGGTATTCTCCACAGGCACCCAGTAGCCGATGTTGGTTATGCCGTGCTTCTCAAACAGCTTGAAGGCATGGTCGCGCAAACGCGCCTGGAGCGCCTCCAGTTTCCCTGGCGCGGCGAAGTAGGTGCGCATCTCAAAGAACCTGGTTTCCTTGGCGGCCGGCACAGTGGATTCCGCCGCCGCGGTGAGGGTGAGCGCCGCGCCGCAGAGGAGGCCAAGCAAAGTGTGTGTCTTCATGTTCTTTCTCCTGGAGTGTTCTGACGAAAGACAGCGTTACGTGAGTTCCCGGGGATGTCAAGCGCAGGTCCGTGAGCGTTGACAGCGGGGGTGCATAACCGGACTTGTGGTGCAGGCATCTTGCCTGCACTGGCAGGACGCGGATTGAGGAGGCAAGAGGGGGGCAGGCTGGAAGCCCGCACCACAATGGTACGAGCGCAGGTCCGGTTATGCAGACGGCCCGCGGTAAATTCAGAAAAGTTTGAAACTTGCACTGGCGCATCCGCGAAGCCGGGCTATACTGGCCCTTTTGGTGAGCTTCACTGCGGCCAGGGTTCAGGCACAACCTGGTTTGGTGGCGGGGGTCGAGGATCGTGCCAGTGCAAGTTGCCTCTCGGGTCAGGGTACGTGCAGGGAGCAGCGCTGCCAACTCGCGCAGGCAGGCCCGAGCCAGCCAGCCGCGTGAGCGGATCGCGGTTGTCCTGCCCGTCTTTTCCAGAAGAGAAGAGCGGGCTCGCCCGTTAAACACTCTGGCAGCCTCCCGTCCAAGCCTCAATCTCTATCCTCCGGCGCGCCTCAAGCCCGCAGACAATCTGCCGACCGTGGACGACCTGCAGGACGCCACGGCGATGTCCGACGAGGACCTCATGAAGTTGTGCCAGGAGGGTGACGAGGGCGCGTTCGAGATCCTCTTCAAGCGCTACGAAGGCCAGGCGCTGTCGTTCATCCACCGCCTGATCGGAGACCAGAACCGCACCGAAGCCCTGGGCCAGGAAGCGTTCCTGCGCATCTTCAAGGACGCCAAGAGCTATCAATACCCGCGCAGCTTCACGACCTGGTTCTACACAATCGTCCGCAACTTGTGCAAGAACGAACTGCGCTGGCGCTCCCGCCACCCCACCGTCTCGGTCGAGGAAAGCGTGGACCGTTCGGAGCACCGCGGGTCCGAGCACAGTGCGCGCATTGGCGATTTCCTGGAATCCAGCGTGATTGATCCCTTGCTCGGCCTGCTCAACCGCGAGATGACGCAGCGGCTGGAGCGCGCGCTGCGCGAGCTTCCGGAACTGGAACGCGACATCCTGATCTTGAACCGCTTTCAAGGCCTGAAGTACCGCGAGATTTCCGAAGTCGTGGGCGTGCCCATGAGCACGGTTCGCGCGCGTATTTACATGGCTCTGGAACGCCTGCGCAAAGCAATCAAGGAATATCTGTAACCGTTCAGTCCGAGCCGCGACAGTGAGGGAGCGGACATTGCCGCTTGCTTGCGCACGCGGCTCGGACTGAACGGTTACGAATATCTGTAGCCGCCGGTGTAAACAGTTGAGGAACGTTTTCGCGCCGCGCGGCCAACCGCGCGTGGCGCTGGAAAGACGGCCTCGACGCCTATGGCGATGGACTGCACAAACTGTACCGAACGCCTGGCTGATTTCCTGCTGGACGAATTGCCCGCCTCCGAGGCCGTGCTGGTGCACGAACATCTGAACCTGTGCCCGCCCTGCATGCGCACTTACAAGGAGCTCAAGGGCACCGGCCTGGCCCTGGAGGCTGTGCCGGCGCTGCGCCCGGTGGAGGGCTCGCCGGAGTTCGAAGAGGCCGTGCGCGCCAAGGCGGCCGTGGAGTTGGCCGGCATCCTCGAGCGTCTGCCGGCTGACAAACGCCTCAAGATCGAGGCCCGCCGCGCCGCGCG
>JBEKKG010000631.1:0-4988 GCA_050010835.1 Planctomycetota bacterium | reverse complement strand
CCGATGATCTTGACGATTACCCTCTTCGGCCTGCGGCCATCGAATTCGCCATAGAAGATTCGTTCCCACGGGCCGAAATCCAATTTCCCCTTGGTGATGGCCACGACAACCTCGCGGCCCATGATTTGGCGCTTTAGATGCGCGTCGCCGTTTTCCTCGCCCGTGCGGTTGTGGGCGTAGCGCTGGGCGGACGGATCGAACGGCGCAAGCTGTTCCAGCCACTGCGCATAATCGCTGTGCAGCCCCGGTTCGTCATCGTTGATGAAGACGCTGGCGGTGATGTGCATGGCGTTGACCAGGCACAGCCCTTCCTGCACGCCGCTCTTGGCCACAACATCCGCAACCTTGGGCGTGATGTTCACGAAAGCCATGCGCTCGGGGAGGTTGAGCGTCAGGTACTCGGTGCGGGACTTCATCGCAGAGCTCCTTTGGGGCGAAGGGGGACACATGGGAGGAATGGGACGAATGGGAATGATGAAACGGCTCCCTTACGGTCGCGGCAATGACTGAATGGTTACAAATCCCAAATCCTTTCTCTGTGTCCTCTGTGGCTAAGTGTTCTTGGTCCTGACTTACTCGAATTTCACCTCGTAGTAGGCGGCCTTGTTCTCACCCGTCATGGGGATGACTATCTTGCCGCCCGCGCTGGACGGAGTCACATCCACGGTCTTGTAACCGTAAGGCGACAGGGCCGTGACTACACACTTGCCGGCGCGGTCCAGCGTCACAGAGCCTTTGACGCCTTCCAGCAGCATGGGCTCTTTGCCGATGGCGAGCAGCCGCTGCCCGCCGCGGCTGTAGGCCATGCCGGTGTTGCGCGTGCGGCCTACGGCGGCAATCAAAATGTGCTTGCTCTCCTTGAGCGGAGAACCGTCCCAGGAACTGACCAGGACCGCGGCGATGCGATTGCTCGTGGCGATTTCGCAGTCGCTCAGCTTCACCGGCGCGCCCGCGAGGAATCCCACCGCCGCCTGCGTGCGCGGCGTGCTGGCGGTGACGTAGCCTATGCCGTAGTTCCAATACAGCTCGCCCGATTCCGAGCGAATCTCTTTCTTCTGCATGTCTATGTACTTGTTGAGATCAATGGAGAAGTCGGGCTTCTCTTCTTTGAGGAACTGCACGCCGGTCTTGCCCACGGCCGCGGCATAGAACGCCGCCAGCGAACGCGCGTTGACACCCGACTGCGCGGTCATCTCGAACGGGCCGGAGATGCCGAACGTGACCGCGGCATCCTTGAGCGGCTGAGCGGAGAATACTTGGTCTTCAGAGATGTTCCGCACGAAGACGGTCTTGCCTTCCTTGATGTCGCCGCGGCGGATGACCTGCGAGAGAATGGGGTACTGGCAGAGCGTCGAGGCTTCGGTTACCGGCCACATCCACTTGAGGAAACGGCAGAAGCCGCCGTCGCCTTCGATGGCGAAGTGCATGGGCGCATCCCAACCGTTCAGGCAATTGCCGTAGAAAGCCATCAACGCCGGCGCTTCGAGCCGCCACTGGTTGGGCAGCACGTTGGCCCACTCAGAAATGGCATAGGGCAGGCCCAGCGCCCGCTCCTGGCTCAGCTTGAGGATGCACTCGGGCTTCTTCAGCGCGCACTCGTCGTTGAACGTCAGGCCCGGGAGAATCTGCCAGCCGCCCGGCCCGCCGCCGTAGTAGTGGTGCCTGTCCGTGGAATCCATGTTGGCGACGTTGGAGTACATCTCTGGCCAGAAGCCCACGCCGACACCGAACCAGCAGGTGCCGCTGATCGGCTGCTTCACGCCCGCCGCGCGCAAGGCCTCCTTCGTCCTGGTGAAGTAGCGGTTGTTCAATTCGCAGTAGAAGCGGAGTTGGTCGCTCGCGCGCGCAATTTTGGACTTGGGGACGTTGTTGAAATTCCAGATGAGCAGGCGCTGCACCGTACCCTTGTCCGGCTGTTCCGACTCGAGCAGGTTGCCGCCCCAGGCGGCCAGGAGCTTGTCGCGGGTGCCGTATCTCTTGAGCAGCCAGTCGCCCCACAGCTTGTTGAGTTCGGCTTTGTAGCAAGGCGGAATGCCGTCAATCGTGTAGAAGAACATGCCGTCTTCGTTGGTCACCTCGGTCTGGCAGATCGCGGGGTCCTCGCCGTAGGCCTTGTTGTCGCGGTAGGGGTTCTTGTGCGTCATGATCGCCTTTTCAAGGGCGATGTTGATATCCATGATCTTGTCGTCGAAGAAGGTAAGGCCCATTGAGTTCAAGGTCTTTTTGTCCTCCTTCTGCTGGGCGACGGCTTCCTCATACATGGGCGGCTCGTCGCCTTTCTTCATCCTGCGATACCAGAGCATGGTCAGCCGGCTGTAGATGCCGAGCTTGGCGCATTCGGCGATGAAGTAGTCGAGGTTATCCAGCACCTTCGGGTTCAGGTGGCCGCTATCGGGCTGGCTCCAGTCCACGGCGGAGTTCTCTTCCGGCCCGGTGACGAGGTGCCCGATGCGGACCATGTTGAAGCCGTACTTGGCCAGCCAGCGGGCCAGGTACTCCGACTTTTTCTTGTCCCCCGGCGTGCCGCGCATCGTGGCCACCAGGCGCACCGGCGTGCCGTCCTCGAAAACCCAGCGGCCGTTGTCATTCTTCATGAAGCCGTGTTTGCCGGCGGGCGCGTCCAGCGTCGCGGAGACGTCAATCGGCGTGGCCTCGAACTTGTCCGCCACGTCAGCGATCGGGAACCACTGCGTCATATCGAGCGTCTCCAGGTCGCTCCTCAGGTACTCCGGCTCGGGGATGTCCTTGGGCTCGGGCAGGCTGACGGGTTTGTCGGAGAGCGTCACTGCGGAGACAATGACGATGCCGTCCACGTTCTGGCTCTTGAACTCAAGGCTCTTGATCGTCTTGTCGGGGTTGGGATTATCCCAGCCAAAGACGAGCAGGCCGACAGCGTCGGTTTTGAGGTTGGGCATGAGGAATGCCACGCGGTATTTTGCGCCGTGGCTGGCGCCCCACCAATCGCAGATTTCTTCTTTAGCGCGGATCGGTATCTCCACGCTCGTCCCGTCGTCGTATTGGACAGAGTACGTGGCCATGTGCCCGCCGGTCCAGGCGGAGGCGTGCAGGAAGTAGATGCTCCGCGCTTTGGCCCCGACGTTGACCGTGGCCGCAAGCGGGCCCGCCGTGAACTTCTTGGACTTGAGCGTCAGCACCGCCTTGCCGTTGTTCTTCGCCGGATCAATCATCTCAAACGGGATGCCGAAGAACGTGCGCTCGCCGACCTCAACGCCGCGCATGTCGGTGTCGCCCTGGTCCGTCCAGCCGCCCTTGCCGTCGCCGGCCTTGTCGTCCTGCCAGCCCATGTTGACGATGGGCTTCAGGTCTATCATCCGGCAACCCGTTTCGGCGGGCGCCGCAGTGCCGGCGGCCCAAGAGAGCAGGAGAACGGCGGCGCATCCCCCCCTCCCCTTGCGGGAGGGGGCAGGGGGAGGGCTTTGCCGGCAAACTGACTCAGTATCCATCATCATTGCTCCTCATGCACTCTTTCTTCATTGGCCCCCGCTGGTCAGGCCGATGTCCGGAGCCTGGCCGGCGAACTTGAGTCCGGCGTCCATGCCCTTGCCCAGGCACGGGCTGTCACCGGCGACGCGAAAGTCGAGGTCCTCGGGGGCGCGAAACTTCGGATCCGAGGCCAGGTTATGAGCACCGTGCTTGTTTTCAACGGGCATCGGTTCCGGCAGACGCGTGCCGGGCGCCAGACAGTTGAAGTCCACCAGGTTGCCCGTGGGATAATCCTTCTTGTCGCCGCAGCAATCGTACCTGACGGCGCCGGCCGGCTCGACGAAGATGTTGTTGGCAACCAGGCCGCTGCGGCAGCCTCCACGGAAAAAGAAGACTCCGCCCTGCTTGTTCTTAAACAGAACGTTATGGAGCACTTTGAACTCCGGTCCCGCCACAATGATCCCGTCGTTGTCGTTGCCTGCGCAAATGTTGTGCGTGACGACAAGCCGCTTGGGGCTTGAGTACCCGTGCACGCCCCAACCGCTGGCGTTCAAGAACAGGTTCTTGCGGACCGTAACGTCGTCCGCGGGCAGATACGTCCCGTGATCGTGGAACGTGTGGCCGACATCATGAACGAAATTGCCCTCAACGAGGAACGCGCGCCCGCCGTGGCCCATTTCCTTGATGCCGCAATGGCCCACGTTCTCAATTTCGTTGTCGAGCACGCGGCAGCCTTCGCCCCCGCCACCGGCCAGGCTGATGCCGTTCTCCGAGTACTTGTTCTGCGGCAGCCTGTCACGCACGCCGACCAAATGGAGGCCGCTGATCTCGACGTACGTGCCGCTGACGCTGAGGAGCGGCGGGTAGTGGTGCTCCGAGTCCACTTTTTCGCCGCCGCCCAGCTTCGCGGCCATCTCCTGGACCCAGGCCTCCGCATACGTGACAAGGACCTCCTCGCCCGGCATGGCGCGCAGCGCGGCGGGCTTGTCGGCTGAACACTTCACGCTGATCTCCGCCGGACCGAAGTACGTTCCGGCGCGGAGGCAGACCACCGTGTTCGGTTTGAGGTGTTTCGCAGCATAGACAAGCGTCCGCCACGGATGCTCCTTCGAACCCTCCGCGGCATCGTCGCCTGCCGGGCTGGCGTAGAACGTCTCGCCGCCACACTGGAAGCGCTGATCCTCAGGCTTGCCGGGCACGGCGAGCGCTTTGAGGCGCTCCCAGGCGGCCAGCAGTTTCTCGCGCGGCAGCTTGATGTGCCAGGGCTTGTCAAAGCGCTCGCGGTTCCCCGGCGCCGCGGGCAGTTCCCCCGCGGTGGCTGTGCCGGCGGCGAGCAAGACCAGGGCAAGTTCGCAGACAGCCGTTCGTGGACGTGGCATATCTCTGCTTCCTTTCTTTCAGCGCACCCAAGACAGCCAGATTAGAAGCCTTCGAGGCGGGGGGTCAAGACGATTATTCTGCACACCCACCCCGCGTCCATTGTATTCAAGGGTGGCAGGCCTAATGCCATGCTGCTATGCTTAGCA
Organism: Planctomycetota bacterium; assembly: GCA_050010835.1. Classification (GTDB taxonomy): domain Bacteria; phylum Planctomycetota; class SZUA-567; order H5-PLA8; family H5-PLA8; genus JAPLOD01. The sequence goes on along the minus strand of JBEKKG010000631.1, from coordinate 18 downwards.
ATAGAGGCGGGTGCATGT
>JBEKKG010000630.1:0-5004 GCA_050010835.1 Planctomycetota bacterium | reverse complement strand
GCCATCCTGCGCATGATAGTGAAGACCACGCCCGAAAAGCGCACCGTGTCATCCCAGGCCATTCCCAGGGCACTGCTCAGGTTCTCGGCCTTGAGCTCTTCCCAGGCACTGCGGCCGAATGTTGCAGCGAGCAGACTGTCGGCCGGGACGGTCACGGTGGCCTTTTCCGCGGCCGTGGAGTCCCAGTCCTTCTTCCATGCAAGCTGGACTTTGTCCCCCGCGAAGCTGTGCCCCGTTTTCCACTCCTCAGCATTGGGCTTTTCAGGTTCGAGACCCACCCAGAAATCGCCCACGCGCATCCCGGCTGCGTAGGCTTGCGCTGCCGTGTCTATCTGCACGACGCGCAACTGCAAGCCGTGGTGCACCCCAATTTGGAAGGCATCGCTATCTTCCGGTTTGCGCGGCTGCAGTTCCACGGCCGCCAACTCTTCCCCGCGCCTGATAACCAGGGTCAGAGGCCGTCCCTCTGAGCCGCGCACGGCATTGACAAAATCATCGGAGTCCTTCAGTTCTTTCGCCACGGGGCCGCCAGGGCCTCCGGCGTCGGTGATCTTGAGAACCACATCGCCTTTCCGCAGGCCGGCTTCCGCGGCCGGCATCGTGCGCGTCTTCTTGTTCTCCTTGGGGTCCTCCATAATCACCACGTGGTCTTCCGTCCTGAAGCCCAGTGGCAGCCGCACCCGCTCCTCATACCTGGAGAGACCTATGCTGGACGCGCCAAAGGCCTTGTCGTGGCGCGCCTTGACCACGACCAGTTCCGGGTAACGTTCGATCTTCAGATAGATGTCCTGGTCGCGGCGGCTGGAGGAGATTTGCAGCACGGCCTCAATGAAGGTCTTGACGGGCACGCCGTTCACTTCGAGGATGCGGTCGCCTTTTTGCAGGCCGGCCGGCTGCCCGGCGCTTCTGGGGTACAACATCGCCTGGGCCAGGGGCTGGTCGGGGGCGATGTTGCCCAGCCGCGGCGGCTCCACGTGCAGCCCTATCCCGTAGCACAGAGCAAAGATCAGGAAAGCGAAAAGCAGATTGAAAAGCGCCCCCGCCGCCAGGATCGCGGCCTTCTGCCCGGCGCGTTTGTTGCGGTAGTCGCGCTTGTTGCGGCTGGGCGGCGCGTTGGGATTCAGGTCATCCTGTCCCATCATCTTGACGTAGCCGCCGATGGGGACCAGCGAGAGGACGTACACGGTGCCGCGCCAGGTGCACGAGACCAGGTACGGCCCCATGCCCAGCGAGAACACATACACCCGCACCCCGTGCCACTTCGCCAGGATGAAATGCCCCAACTCGTGGACAAAGATCAGCCCGGAGAAGCCGAGGATAAGTCCTGCCCAACCACAGAGCCAGCTAAGCATGAATGGCCTTTCGGTAAAAAGGTAGACCGGCTTCCTAAACACAGAGGACACAGAGGAACGCAGAGGGGATTAGAATGAAAGGATCTACTATCGTTTCCATTTTTTCCTCTGTGTTCCTCTGTGTCCTCTGTGTTTAGAGAACCCGTTCAGCCGCACCTTGCGCGCACGTATTCCCGCGCCCACTTGTCGGCCTGCAGTACGCTTTCCAAACTGTCCACCGCCTGCGTAGTGTGCGCTCTCAGTGCCTCTCCCACCAGATCAAATATACCACAGAAACGAATCTTGTCTTCGAGGAACAGCCGCACGGCTTCCTCGTTGGCGGCGTTGAGCACGGCGGGGGCCGTGCCGCCGCGCCGGCCGGCGTCGTAGGCGCAATCCAGGCTGGGGAACTTCTCGCGGTCCGGCGCCTCGAAGGCCAGGTTGCGCATCCGTTCCAGCGGCAACTGGGGCAGCCCGCCGTCGAGCCGCTCCGGATAGGTCAACGCGTACTGGATGGGCAGGCGCATGTCCGGCAAGCCCAACTGGGCCACCACGGACCCGTCCGCGAACTCAACCAGCGCGTGGACGATGGACTGCGGGTGCACCCAGACCTCGATCCCGTCGTACGGCACGCCGAAGAGAAAGTGCGCCTCGATGATTTCCAGCGCCTTGTTCATCAGCGACGCCGAATCAATCGTGATTTTGGCGCCCATGTTCCAGGTGGGGTGTTTGAGCGCCTCGGCCTTGGTGGCCTGCCGCATCTGCTCCTTGTCCACGGTGCGGAAAGGGCCGCCCGAAGCAGTCAGGATCACGCGCTTGAGCTCCTTGGGCTGACCCGCGCGCGCCGACTGGAACACCGCACTGTGTTCGCTGTCTATCGGCAGGATTGTCGCGCCGGACTGTTGGGCGGCGCTGAGCATCAGCGGCCCGGCCATGACCAGCGGTTCCTTGTTGGCGATGCCGACCTGCTTGCCGCGCTTCAGCGCCGCCAGCGTCGGCAGCAGTCCCGCCGCGCCGACGATGGCCGAGACCACGTAATCGCTGCCAGGCTCTTCAGCCAGTTCCACCAAGCCCTGCGGCCCGCCGAGTATCTCTCCCCGCCAAGGCCCCTGTTCAGGGGCGAGGGGCGAGGGGTGAGGGGCGAGGGCAACGCCATCCTCCATCAACTTGCGAAATTCCGGGATGAGCTTTTCATCCGCGATCGCCACCCGTGCCGGCCGGAAAGCCCGCACCTGCTCGGCGAACCGGCGCACGTTCCGCCCCGCAGTCAGGCTGCGCACGCGAAACTTCGCGGGAAACTGCGCTACCACTTGCAGTGTGCTCACGCCGATCGAACCGGTGCTTCCCAGGATACAGAGATTCTTCAAGCGCCAGCCCTCAACCCGCCCCCCCGGCGGCCCTGCGCAGCCGCTCCCTTGTACGACAACGGCTTTTTACCACAGAGGCACAGAGACACAGAGAAGAAATTTTCGATTTGCGATTTCCGATTTTCGATTTGAGCATGTCCAGCGGCGCAATCGAAAATCGAAAATCCAAAATCCTTCTCTGTGTCCTCAGTGTTCTCTGTGGCAAAAAGCCGTTGCAGCATTAGGCTTTGGGTATCGTGAGCGAAGATGAGGCGCGGCTGATCACGGCCAATTGCCCTGCCTGCGGGGCGTTATTGCGGAACGTTCAAGCCGCACCGGGTGTGAGTGTCCGTTGTCTGAATTGCGGCAGACGCTTCACGCCCGAGCCGGCGCGCAGCACGGGCAGCCTGCCCGTGGACGCTCACGCCCCGGAAGGCCGTGCCGCTTCCTCCCCGCCCCGCAGCCCCGGCTACTGGCTGCTGCGCATCCCCGCGGCCGTTGCTTCACTCGCCTCCTTGGCAATCGTGCCTTATATCCTGTACGAGATAGCGAAGCCCTTTATCCTGTACGGGACGAAGTTCTCCGGCTTCCGTCGTCCGCTCGAAGCGCTGACCCTCGGCGCGTACGTGCCTTTGGTGGCGTGGAGCGCGTGGGCGTTGTTATTTTTGGCGCGCGCGCTGGCGCGGGTTGACAGTGGCGTAACTTATGTGGCCTGGCGTGCGGGGGCGCTTAACCGGCCCCTGCCGGCGGCGCCGGGCTCAAGTCTGCCGTATATCGCTCCTGTAGCCGCACTCGGTGGGGTGGGGGTGCCTCTCACTATTGCCGCGGGCAATGGCGGCAGCGACAGCCTGTGGATCACATTCCTTTTGGGAGTCTGCGGGGGAACGGGGTTTTATCTGGGGTTCATGCTGGAGGACGTGCGCCAGTTTTGTTGGCGGCAGGAGCAGTTGGCGCGAGCGTGCTTTCGGGCTGCGGGCGGCAGATCCAAAAGAGGACCGGAAGTCCTTTCGGGTTGCCGCTGGCTTCTGAGCGGAGCGGTTCTGCTGGTGGCCTTGGCCATTTTCTTTGTTGTCCTCGACCATTTGCGTTACGACAGAGGCGAGAACCTGATCCCCTTATTCTTCAGCTTTGCGTTCGTGGGGATCGCTTATTCGCTCCTGCTCCTGGGGCGGGGCGGCGCCCCACATAAATAAATAACAGAAATATGCTCAATAAAATATCGAACTCAACGGCGTGTTCCAGGCCGTCCCGAACGGGCGGCGACGCCTAGGTAGCCGAACGGCGCCGAAATGCGATATAGAAGCTGAAGAAAACGCCGCAAAATAGCGGCTTTCCAGGTATCGAAGAAAGATGAACTGGATCTCCAACGTCGTGCGGCCGAAAATCCGCGGCATGCTCCGCCGCGAGGTGCCGGAGAATCTCTGGATCAAATGTCCGGAGACCGGTCAGCTCGTGTTCTACAAAGACGTTGAGGCGAACCAATTCGTCATTCCCGGCTCCAACTATCACATGCGCATGAGCGCCAGCGCGCGCCTCAAGTCGATGTTCGACAATGAGACATGGTTCGACATCGCGCTTCCGGAAGTACCGGTCGATCCACTGAAGTTTCGCGATGAACGCCGCTATATCGATCGGCTCAAGGATGCGCGCAGCAAGACCGGCCTCAACGACGCGATGAAGCTTGGCTACGGCAAGCTCGATGGTTTGGCCATGGTGCTGGGGGTGCAGGATTTCGACTTCATGGGCGGCTCGCTCGGCATGGCGGCGGGCGAAGCGGTCATCAAGGGTCTCGACACCGCGGTTGAGAAGGGCTGCCCGTTCGTGCTGTTTGCGGCCTCGGGCGGCGCGCGCATGCAAGAAGGCATTCTTTCCTTGATGCAAATGCCGCGCACCACCATCGCCGTGCAGAACCTGCACGAGACGCGCAAGCCCTATATCGTCGTTCTCACCAATCCGACCACGGGCGGCGTCACGGCCTCTTATGCGATGCTCGGCGACGTGCATATCGCCGAGCCCGGCGCGCTGATCGGCTTCGCCGGTCCGCGCGTCATCGAGCAGACCATCCGCGAGAAGCTGCCGGACGGTTTTCAGAAGGCGGAATACCTTTTGGCCCACGGCATGGTCGACATGGTGGTGCACCGCCGCGATTTGCGCGCGACCATCGCCCGCCTCTGCCGTCTGTTGACCAAGGCGCCGGCGGGCGCCGCGAAAGCGCAATACAGCCTGCCGGCTCCGGCGTGACCACGCCGCGTTCCGGCGCCACCTCGGTCGGCGCGATCCATGCGCGGTTGCTGGCGCTGCATCCGAAGCGAATCGACCTCTCGCTC
>JBEKKG010000629.1:0-5011 GCA_050010835.1 Planctomycetota bacterium | reverse complement strand
GCCCGGATGTCGCCGATATTTTCATAACCGGCAGTCCGACATTCCTGCAAAAAGTCGAAATGGGCGAAGACAGATACACATCCGGCAACTCCGACAAATACTCCTCTGTTATGTCATTCTTTCAAAGCGGCATATCCTTCGACCAGCCAACTGTCCGCATCGCTGATGCGACAGCCGTCCAAAGCAAAGTTACTCGATTCAAAAACAGCACCCTCCCCGCCTACCAATTTACACCTACTGCCATCGCACCCGACGGCGGATCCCTCTCTTCTCCCAAATGTTCGGCCGTCCAGCTCGAATTCTATGTCAAGAACGGCGTCGGAATGGTTCGCATCGACCCAAACTGCACAGTACAATTACATAGCGCGGGAACTTATGACTACAATATCGTCTCAGGCAGCAACCCAATGAGTTTCCAGCAATACAAAATCTATGCCTATCACTTCAAAAAAACCTCCGACCCCTGTATTGCTGTTCCCCTCACATCTACTTATGTTACCCAGACCATCGGCGGCTATACAAGCGCCCCCGGCGGACAAATCTACGTCAACGGCAACGTCGTAATCGGCGGCGGCGAAGACGCTAACTTTACCGACATGAATAATATGGTCGTCAGAGGCACAATGACAGTCGTCGCAACCGGCAATATCTGGATAGCCGACTCGATATGGGTTGACGATAATGATAGTTCTGGCAACCACTACCAACGCGACGCCAATGGTATGCCCCCTGCAAATAACCCCAATGTCCTCGGTCTCATTGCACAGGGCGTTATCAAAATCGTTGACCCGGGCCTGGCAGGATCTACTTCACCTACACCCCCAGCCAATTATACTTATCGAAGAATTGGAATCAAAAAGTCAGGGTCCACAAACCGATATCTGCCCGACCCAACCGTCGTTGAGGCCGCAATGACCGTCGGCGGTGGCGGATGGGGTGCGGAAAATGTAGGTGGCAGACTTATGTACAGCGGTTCCTCGGATGTCCTTTATGTCCACGGCAGCATAACCGAGGTCATAAGAGGCGTCGTCAACGTCGGAGACCCCATCACTAATGGCTACGCAAAGAATTACTACATTGATACCCGGCTGATGTCGGGCATATTGCCGGGCGATATCTGGTTATCCGGCAAATACTTCCCCGCTCCCGCCGGCTGGCACGACAACTCGGGCGCCCGCTTCAATGCTCATGCAGTGGACCGCTTTTTCCACTCCGATGACGAAGGCCGGAACTGGCACGAGGCGCCGGCGCGCCTGGATGTGGCGGCAGCCGTGCACGCGGGCCTTCAGGAGCCGGGCGTGGTCGAGTTGGAGGACGGGCAGGTGCTGGGCTGGGCACGCACGGACAGCGGCGCGCAGTACAGCTTTACCTCCACCGACCACGGACTCAACTGGTCCGCGCCCAAGCCAGGGGAGTTGAAATCGCCGCTGTCTCCAGCCAGCATCAAGCGCTTGACGAACCAGAAACTGCTGGCGGTGTTCAACGATCACTCCGGCCAGTTTGAGTTCGTGAAGAACAAACGGACGCCACTGGTCAGCGCCATTTCGACGGACGGCGGACGGACTTGGACAAATCGCAAGCTCTTGGAAGGCGATAAGGACGGCTGGTACTGCTACACCGCGATTCACTTTGTGGCGGATTACATTCTGCTGGCCTATTGCGCCGGCGATTCGAAAGTGGGAGGCTTGAACCGGCTGCGCATCCGGCGCTTGAAGCGTGCCTGGCTGGAGTAGCCGCGGGGATGCGGAGGAGCTCATGCCCAAAATCAATCTGCTCGTCAACTTGCCCGAAGGTTTCTTCACAGCGCTGGCCTTGACGCCCGCCTTTGCGCGCCTGGAGAGGATTGCCGTGCTGCGCAAGACGTCGCACAACACGGCTGCGGAGGTCGAGTCCGACCTGGCCTGGGCGGACGCGGTGCTGATGTGGTCCTGGCCAATGCTCACGCACGAACTGCTCGACAAAGCCCCGCGCCTGAAATTCTCCGCGCAGCTTGACGTGGGGCAGCGCGCGGCCCGCATCGCGCTCGACCGCGGCTTTCCCGTCTCCGTCGCGCGCCGGGGCTTTTCGCCGGCCGTCGCCGAGATGGCGCTGGGCCTGATCCTCTCGACCCTGCGCAAGATCAGTTGCTACCACGCCGCCATGCGCGCGGGAACAGAGAGCTGGATTCGCCGGTTCCCGGCCGACATTGACCCGGATGAACGCCAGCTCACAGGCCGCCCGGTGGGCCTCGTGGGTTTTGGAGGCGTGGGCCGCCGCCTGGCGGAACTGTTGACCCCGTTCCGGTGCGAACTGCGCGTCCACGATCCGTTCGTGCCGGATGAGATCGCCGGACAGTTCGGGGCCGCGAAAGTTCCCGTTTTGGAACTGGTCAAGTCTTCCGATGTCGTGGTGCTCTGCGCGTCCTCCAATCAGGGCACTGCCAAGCTGCTCGGTGCGGCTGAGATCGCAGCCTTGCGCCGCGGCGCGGTGCTGGTCAACGTCGCGCGCGCCGCGCTGGTGGATACCGCAGCGCTCAGCGCGCGCCTGCAGCAAGGCGACCTGTATGCCGCCATTGACGTTTTCGACAAGGAGCCGCTGCCCGCCGAATCGCCCCTGCGCACGCTGCCCAATGCGTTCCTGACACCGCACCGCGCCGGGGGCATCTTTGCGTCGGTGGAGCGCATCCTGGCGCAGCTTGCCGACGACCTGGAGGCGCACCTGGCCGGCCGGCCGCGACAGCACGCGCTCACCGAAGCCATGTTGCCCAGCCTGGATGCGTGAAAGAAGTTCGCGGATCGGGGATCGGGGTTCGGGATTCGAGTCTTGGGTTTCAGCATGATGTGTGGTGCAATCGGAAATCGAAAATCTAAAATCGCAAATTCCTTACGTGTGCTCTGCGGTCCCACGGCCTGCGGCAAGTCCGCGGTGGCGTTGAGCCTGGCGCGAGAGCAGGGCGCGGAAATCCTGTCGGTGGACAGCATGAAGCTCTATCGCGGGCTCGACATCGGCACCGGCAAACCGGCGCCCGCGGTGCTCGCCGCGGTGCCGCACCATCTCATCAGCGTGCGCGAGCCGTGGGAGAGTTTTTCGGTTGCCGAGTTTCTCCGGCAGGCCGAGGCAGTCATCGCCGGCTGCGCCCAGCGCGGCGTGCCGCTCCTTGCCGAAGGCGGGACGGCCCTGTACCTGAAGGCGCTGAGCGAAGGGTTGTTCGCGGGGCCGGGGCGCGATCAGAAACTCCGCGCCGCTCTGGAATCCGAGGCCGCGGTGATCGGGACCCCGCGGCTGCACGAGCGGCTCGCGGGAATTGACCCGCAGGCGGCCGGGAAGATTCTGCCCAGCGACCTGCGGCGCATCGTCCGCGCCCTGGAGGTCCACGCGCTGACAGGCCAGCCGATCAGCCGCTGGCAAGCGCAATGGGGCCAGGTGCGCACGGACCTGGACGTGCGTCTGGCCTGCCTGCGCCTGCCGCGCGGCTTGCTCTATGCGCGGATTGACGAGCGCGTGGACAGCATGCTCGCCGCCGGCTGGGTTGCGGAGTGCCAGCGGCTCTTGGCCTTGCCTCAGCCTCTTTCGCGCGAAGCCGCCCAGGCGCTCGGCTACAACACGCTCTTCAAGCACTTGCGCGGCGAGATGACCTTGGCCGCGGCCCGCACGCGCATCTGCTTCGACACGCATCATTTCGCGCGCCGCCAACTCGGCTGGTTCAAGCGGCTGCCTAAACTTGTCTTCGTGGATGTTGCGGCGGACGAGCCGCCAGAGACAATAGCAGAGCGCGTGGTGCGCGCGTGGGACGTGGAATCGAGCCATTGAGCAACGAGGCCTTGGGCGGCTATGCGCAGACAAGGACCGGAAACCGGAAACCAGAAACCAGGAACCCGCTTGCGGCTGGGCACGCGCGCCAGCCCCTTGGCGCTGACTCAGGCGCGCCTTATCGCCAGGATGCTGGAGAAAGCCCACCGGGGGCTGAGCGTGGACTTGGTTGAAATCACCACGACGGGCGACACGGTGCGCGACAAACCCCTGCACGAGTTCGGTGGGCGGGGAGTCTTCGTCAAGGAGCTTGAGAATGCGCTGCTGGGCCAGCGGATTGATCTGGCCGTCCACAGCCTCAAGGACCTGCCCACGCGCCAGCCGCGCGGCTTGGGCCTGGGAGCGCTTGTGGGCCGCGAAGACACGCGCGACGTGGCAGTGCTCCAGGGCGGCAGGAAACTGGCGGACCTGCTGCCGGGAAGCGTCATCGGCACGGGCAGCCCACGGCGCAAAGCGCAACTGAAGGCCCAATACCCGCGCTTGGAATTCGCCGAAATCCGAGGGAACGTCGAGACGCGCGTGCGCAAAGTCCAGGCTGGGCAATACGCCGGGACAATCCTGGCGCGCGCGGGGCTGAAGCGGCTGGGTCTGCTCTCTCCAGGCAGCCTCCTCGCGGGGTTGACGGCGCAAGTGCTGCCTCATTCAGTCATGCTCCCCGCGCCGGGCCAGGGAGCGCTGGCCATCGAATGCCGCGTCGGAGACACGCGCGTGCGCCGGTTGCTGGCGGCCATCCACGACCGGGAAGTGTGCGCCTGCGTGACTGCGGAGCGGGTGGCCTTGCAGGCCCTTGGCGGCGGCTGCCATCTGCCCTTGGGCGCGCTGTGTGTGCTCTCCGCGCGGTCGCCGGCTAAGGCGCGCGGCGCGGCCCACCCCCTGCCCCCTCCCGCAAGGGGAGGGGGAACACAGTTGCGTTTCCGTGCTGTGCTCGGCCTGCCTGACGGCACGCTGCTCGTGCGCGCCGAAGGCGCCATGCCGGTGGCGAAGGCGCGTGAGCTGGGGCGGAAGGTGGCGCGGCAGATCCTGGAGCACGGGGGCAGAGAACTCCTGGCCAGATTGACGGAGCCGCACGCGGGCCCGCAGGCCTGATGGGAATTATGGGAAGCATGGGAGTCATGCCATAGCACGACATTTGCGTCGGCATGTATCTTGTCCCTCGCCCCTCGCCCCTCACCCCTCGCCCCTCGGCCCTTCTGTGGTTTCAAAGAGTTCCGGCGCCATGCCG
>JBEKKG010000628.1:0-5017 GCA_050010835.1 Planctomycetota bacterium | reverse complement strand
CAGCAAATGTACCGCGGGCGTCCCGCCCGCCCGTGGCAGGCCGGCAGGGCGCGAGGACGAAGGCGGGCGGGACGCCCGCGGTACGCTCTGGGCCACGCATTTACTGACATGCACCCTGTCACTCGTTACCCGTCACCTGTCACTTGTCACCCGTCACGAATGGGCGTATGATACGCGCGCTGTGTGTGGCGGTGCGGCCGGGGCGGACCCGGCGGAAGAGCTGGCAACGGATGGTATACCCCCTGTAAGAAAGAGACCATGTTCGACATCCCCGGTTACTCGATCAATGCCAAGCTGGCTGAAGGCGGCTGCGCCGAGATATTCGTCGGCACGGATAGAAACACCGGGGACATCGTCTGCATCAAGCGCCTCCACCAGAAACACCTGGCCAACCGCAAGGAATACAAGCGCCTGAAGCGCGAAGGCGAGTTGGGGCTGCGTTTGGGGCAACAGGAAAATATCGTCCACACATTCAAGGTCGGCCAGGACGGCAAACTGCCCTTTGTGGTGCTGGAGTATGTCAAGGGCCGGACCGTGCGGGAGTTGCTGGTGGGGAAGAAGCAGTTTGCCGAGCTTGACGTCTTGAAAATGGCCCGGGGCCTCGCCCAAGGGCTGGGTTTTCTCCATACGTACGGCGTCTGCCACAAGGACGTCAAGCCCGACAACATCATGATCACGGAAGAAGGCGTGGTGAAGCTGCTGGATTTCGGATTCGCCGAACGCTACAAGGCCTTCAGGCTTTTCCGCCCCTCGCTGGAAGGCACCCTGTCGTACATGGCCCCGGAGATGTTCGTCTCCAAGCGGGCCACTCCCCAAACGGACTTGTACGGCCTGGGTTGTACGCTTTACGAATGCGCCGCGGGCTTCCAGCCGTTCGGGGGCATGTCTGACAACGAGATTGCCAAGCGCCAGACCAATACCCGGCTGGATCCCCCGCCTCTGCGGCAAGCCAACGCGGGGGTTTCGGTCTTCACTGAAAAGATGATTCTGACCGCTTTGCAGAAGGACCCGGCCAAGCGTTTCAAGGCCGCGGACGAGGTGGTCTTGGACGTGATCCGCAATCCGGCCGCCAACGGCATCAAGAACTGGCGCTTGTTCAGAACTTAGAAATCAGGAAATCAGGGCGAACTTGAGCCGGGAAAAGAGTCACAACCGCACGTCCATCGGGAAGTTCGGAAAACTCAACAGCTTAGCCCTCGCCATCACGGTATACGCTAACTGCCCGCCTCCGCACCCAATGACAGGAGAGAGTCCTTGCCATACACATAATCATGGGCTAGTATGTGTATAAGGCAGGAGTGAAGCAGATGGCTAGAACTAATGTTGTGCTGGACGACGCCTTGGTGGCCAGGTGCGTGAAAGCCACGGGCATCAAGACCCGGCGCGGACTGATTGACCACGCTTTGCGCGAACTGCTCAGGCACAATGACCAGAAGAAAGTGCTGGAACTGAAGGGCAAGGTGCATTGGGAGGGCAATTTAGAGGAGTGGCGGCGAGGGCGAGTATAGTGGCCCTGCTTGTAGACACAACCGTATGGATTGACCTGTTTCGCGGTTCGGAAACACCGCAGGTGAAGTTGTTGGAACAGCTTATGGCTGAGCAAGAGGGCATTTGTACCTGCGGTCCGGTTCTCGCCGAGGTCCTGCAGGGTGTTCGCGAGGACGAAGAGTGGCGGCGAATTATCTCACGGTTCGACGCCTTTCTCTTCCTCCCGATGGCCAAAGGGACCTTCGTGGAGGCCGCGGAACTGTACCGGCTCCTGCGGCGCCGAGGGATCACGGCCCGTAAACCGGTTGACTGCATGATAGCGGCGGTCTGTATTGAGCATGGCGTTCCTCTTCTTCACAACGACCGGGACTTCGATCCTCTTGAAACGTACTGTGGATTGCAGGTGTTGAGGTAATCGGGGGACACAATGCGCATTTACCCGCCTGTCAGTTGTCAAGAATAAGTCAGTATTGTGTCCCCCGATTTCCCCAGGCATTATCAAAGACCCGGCACATACCCTTTGCCAAACCGCGTCGTCATAGGTTGCTTGAACTGCTCCCCAAACGCCAGCCAGGACGTCGTGCCGCCATCGGCCACAATGGTCTGGCCGGCGATAAAGCGGGCCTCCTCGCTGGCCAGAAAGACGGCGACCCTGGCGATATCCAGGGGCGTGCCGGCGAAGCCGCAGGGGATGGTCTTCCCGGCGTCCGCGATGGCCTGCGGAACGTCCACATGCGGCAGGTCCTTGAAATGGTTCTCCACCGGGACACACCCGGGCGCGATGGCGTTGACGCGGATGCCGCGGGGGCCCAGTTCGATGGCCAACTGGCGGGTGAAGGCGATGATCGCGCCCTTGGTCCCGGCGTAAACCGAATGCTCGACGTAGCCGCGCAGACCGTGTACGGAGGTAATGTTCACCACGGCCCCGCGGGCCTCCAGCAGGGCCGGCAGCACGGCCTGCGTCAGGAAGAACATGCCGCGGACGTTGACGTGATACAGCGTGTCGAACTGTTCGGGCGTGACCTCCGCGAAGGGCAGATTCATGGTGATGCCGGCGTTGTTGACCAGCACGTCCAGCCCGCCCAGGAATTCCAGCGCCTGGCTGGCCAGGCCCCGCGTCTCGGGCACGCTTTCCAGGTTGGCCTTGAAGGCCGCGCTTCTGCCGCCGGCGCTGACGATCTGCGCCACGGCCTCCTGCGCCCCGCGGGCGCTGTGGGAATAGTGTACGGCGACCGCCGCGCCCTGCCGGGCAAACTCCAGCGCCACCTCGCGGCCGATGCCCGTCCCGGAACCGCTCACCAGCACGCGCTTGCCGGCCATCTTGCGTGGGTCTGTCATAGTTGGTCTTTCCCCTTCTCCCGGGGGCACAGTAGGACAGCCTTTCCAGGCTGTCCGGACAGGCTGGAAAGCCTGTCCTACTGCCCCGTCGCCGCCCGCATGACCCGCTCTTCACTGGCCTCAGCGCGCGGGAACTCGTCAGTGATCCGCCCCCGCGCCAGCACCACGAAGCGGTCGCACAGCGCCAGCAGCTCGGGGAGTTCGGAGGAGATCACAACCAGGGCCATGCCCTCCCGCGCCAGGTCCGCCATCAACTTGTAGACCTCCGTCTTCGCGCCGATGTCAATGCCTTTGGTCGGCTCGTCCAGGAGCAGGATTCTGGGCTGGACCATCAGCGCGCGGGCCAGCAGCGTCTTCTGCTGGTTCCCACCGCTCAAGTCCGCCACCATAGTCCAGACCGACGGCGCGCGGATGGCCAGCTTCTGCGCGAAGCCCGCGGCCACCTCGGTCTCCTGGCTCCGGCGCAAGAGGCACAACCTGGAGACCTTCTCCAGGCTGCCGACGGTGATGTTTTCGCGGACCGCGAAGTTGAAGAGCAGGCCGTCGCGCTTGCGCTCCTCAGTCAGCAGCGCCAGGCCGTGCGCTTTCGCGTCGCGCGGGTTGCGGATGCGCACGCGCCGGCCCTGGATGAAGAGGCTGCCGCTGTACGGCGTCCGGCCGTAGAGCGCATTGACCACTTCGCTGCGGCCTGAGCCGACCAGGCCCGCGAGGCCCAGGATCTCGCCGGCAGCGACGCTGAAGCTGACTTCCTCCACCACGTTGCGTCCCGCCAGCAGGGGGTGGGGCACGGTCAGGTTCTCGACACGCAGCATTTCCTCCGTGCCCCGGGCGCGGGCCTGGGCAGGGTAGAGGTTCTCGATCTTCCGGCCAACCATAGCCGAGATGATCTGGTCGCGCGTGAACCCGCCGCGCGCGAACGTGGCCGTCACGGCGCCGTCCCTCAAGACTGTGACCCGGTCCGCAATTGCAGACACCTCTTCGAGCCGGTGGCTGATGAAGATGCACGTGAACGGCCGGTTCGTCCGGGCGCCCTGCTCCTGGAGATTGCGCACGACAGCCAAGAGGTTGTCGGTCTCATCCTGGGTCAGCGACGAGGTAGGCTCGTCCAGGATCAGGATGAAGGGCGACGTGCAGAGCGCGCGGGCGATCATGATGAGCTGGCGTCTGCCGGCCGGGAGCGAGGAAGCCGGCTCGCGCGGGTCCTCGCGGAGGTTGAGCTGGCGGAAAAGCTCCTCGGTCCTGCGGTACAGCTCGGGGAAATCCACCCACACGCCGGCTCTGGCGCGCCAGTTCCCCACGTAGACGTTCTCGGCCACGCTCAAGCTTTCAATGACGGCGATTTCCTGCGGCACATAGGCGATGCCGCAGGCCCTGGCGTCGTGCGGAGAGCGCAGGCGCAAGGGCCTGCCGTTCAAGAGCACCTCTCCCGAGTAGCTCCCCGCCGGATAGACGCCGTCCAGAATCTTCACCAGCGTGGACTTGCCGGCCCCGTTCTCGCCCACCAGCGCGTGGACCTCCCCGCGCCGGACCTGGAGCGAAACGTCGCTGAGCGCGCGCACGCCGGGGAACGTCTTGGTGACGCCGCGCACTTCCAGGACGTGGTCTATGCTCTCGGGCATTGTCTGCATCCTAATGCGGCAGGACAGCCTTTCCAGGCTGTCCGGACAGGCTGGAAAGCCTGTCCTACTTCCGCAGCGACTCTTCCACCTTTTCCAGCAGCGCGTAATAGGGCGCGAGCTGGTCCTTGGTGATCAACGGTGCGGGCAGCTTGGTCCAGAACTCGATCTTCTCGCCACGCACGGCCCGGTCCAACAGTTCCGCGGCGCGATAGGCCTCTTCCCACAGCGGCTGGCCGACCACCGCGTAGATCTCCCCTGCTTTGACCAGATCCAGGTTGACGCGCGTGTAGTCCATCCCCACCGCCACGATCTTCCGCTGCGCCTGCCTCTGGGCGCCGGCCCAGGCGGTCGGCCCGCCACCCGTCGTGGAGAACGCGGCTGTCAACTCCGGGTGGGCGGTCAAAATCGAGGTACACCTGGCGATGGCGCCAGGCGGGTCGAACCCCTCCTCCTGCGCCTGGAGCACCGACATGCCAGGGTAGTGCTCCCGGATCGTCTTGGTGAAGACCTCCGTGACGGTGTTCTCGATGGTGTTGAAACTGCCCTGAGTGATGGCCACCGCGCCCTTGCCT
>JBEKKG010000627.1:0-5029 GCA_050010835.1 Planctomycetota bacterium | reverse complement strand
TAGCGCAAGCTTCCAGCTTGCCTTCCCTCGCGCACCAAACCCAAGGTCTACAAGCAGGCAAGATGCCTGCGCTACAATCAGAGAGTGGAGGCGAGGTTGTTTATGCCAAGGTCGCTCCGCTGCTGGCCGGCCGGATTTTGCAGCGCCACTTTCGTCCGCCGGGCCTGTTGAAACGCTGGCAGGGCGCCGTCAGCGGCGCGCTGGACCGCTGGCTGGGCGACGAATCCTGGGAAGAACCGGAGAAGTTCGAGCTGCGCGTACGCGACGCGCATGTGTGTGCCTTTTTGGGCAAGCAGGTGCGCCTGGCCACTGAATCCTGCGGCAGCCTGGACCCGCTCGATTTGGAAGCCTACATCGCGCACGGCGGTTTCGCGGCCCTGCGGAAAGTTGTCGCCGAAACCGGAGCTGCGGACGCGATCCGCACCGTCGAGGCCTCCGGCCTGCGCGGCCGGGGCGGCGCAGGCTTCCCGACAGGCCGGAAATGGAGCATCGCGCGCGCTGCTCCCGGAAGCCTGAAGTACATGATCTGCAACGGCGACGAGGGCGACCCAGGCGCGTTCATGGACCGCATGATTCTGGAGTCGTATCCGTACCGCGTGCTGGAAGGCATGGCCATCGCCGCCTTCTGCATCGGCGCGCGCGAAGGTTTTCTTTACATCCGCGCTGAATACCCGCTGGCGGTGCAGCGCGTGCGTGAGGCGATCAAACGCCTCGAAGCCTGCGGCCTGCTCGGCGAGCAGATGTGCGAAGGCCGCTGCGCGCTGCGGCTGGCGGTCAAGGAAGGCGCGGGCGCGTTCGTCTGCGGCGAGGAGACCGCGCTGATTGCCTCCATTGAAGGCAAGCGCGGGATGCCGCGCTTGCGGCCGCCTTATCCGGCTGAAGAAGGACTCTGGGGCAAGCCGACCTGCGTGAACAACGTCGAGACGCTGGCCCTGGTGCCGTGGATCTTGCGCCACGGCGCGGCGGCTTTCGCAGCGTTCGGCACGGAGAAGAGCAAAGGCACCAAGGTCTTCGCGCTCACGGGCAAAGTCCAGCGCGGCGGCCTGATTGAAGTCCCGATGGGCGTCACCATCCGCGACATTGTCGAGGAGATCGGCGGCGGCGTGGCGCCGGGACGCAAATTCAAAGCCGTGCAGATCGGCGGCCCTTCGGGCGGCTGTCTGCCCGCGAGCATCGCGGACACGCCGGTGGATTATGAGGCGCTCACGGCCGCCGGCGCGATCATGGGCTCGGGCGGTCTGGTCGTGATGGATGACCGGGACTGCATGGTGGACATCGCGCGTTATTTCCTCAAGTTCACGCAGGACCAGTCGTGCGGGCAGTGCACCTTCTGCCGCGTGGGCACGCGCCGGCTGCTCGACATCTTGGATCGCCTCTGCACCGGGCAGGGCCGTGCCGGGGACCTGGAAAGGCTGGAGGCGCTCTCGCAGGAGGTCAAGCAAGGCAGCCTGTGCGGCCTGGGCCAGACGGCGCCCAACCCGGTGCTGACCACGCTGAAGTACTTTCGCGATGAGTACGAGGCGCACATCGCAGGCCGCTGTCCCGCGGGCCGCTGCGCGAAACTGATCAAGTACGTTGTCACCGACAAGTGCATTGGCTGCACCAAGTGTTCCCAGCAGTGCCCCGTGGACGCGATTCCTTTCACGCCCTACCAGAAACATGCGATTGACGTTGAGAAGTGCACGCGCTGCGACATCTGCCGGCAGACGTGCCCGGTGGAGGCGATAGAGGTGCAGTGAATTTTGGATTTTGGATTGGCAGGCCGCATGCCCAAACTGACCATAGATAACCGCGCCGTGAGCGTCTCCGTTGGCGCCACGCTGCTCCACGCCGCGCGGGCGGCGGGCATCCGCATTCCCACGCTCTGTTACTACGACGGCCTGCCGCCGCTGACGAGCTGCCTCGTCTGCGTGGTGCGGGTCCAGGGCTTGAAGCGCCTGGTGCCCGCGTGCGCTTTTCCCGCGCGCGACGGCATGGTCGTGGAAAGCGAAACGCCGGAGGTCCACAGTGCGCGGCGCACGGCGCTGGAGTTGCTTATCGGCGACCACCTCGGCGATTGCATTGCGCCGTGCGCCGGCATTTGCCCCACCAAGATGGACATCCCGCGCCTGATGGCGCAGCTCAAGGCCGGCCAGGCGCGCGCAGCGCTCATGACGGCCAAGGAGCTGATGGCCCTGCCCGCCGTGCTCGGCTACGTCTGCCCGGCGCCTTGCGAGAACGGCTGCCGGCGCGCGCAGGTGGATGCAGCCGTCTCCATTCGCCTGCTGCACCGCTATGCCGCCGAGACGGACCTGGCCTCCACAAGCCCGTATCTGCCGCCCTGCAAGCCTGCCAGCGGCAAGAAGGTGGCGATTGTCGGCGCAGGCCCCGCGGGCTTGTCCGCGGCGTGGTATCTGCTGCAGGCAGGACACGCCTGCTTCATTTTCGACGACCACGATGAACCGGGCGGCCAGTTGCGCTACGGCATAGAGCCGGCCAAGCTCCCGCGTGCCGTGCTCGACGCCGAGACCGCCCTCGTGGGGAAACTGGGCGCGCAGTTCCGCATGAAGCAGAAGCTCGGCGCGGCGTTCTCGCTGGCGGAGTTGCGCCGCGGCCACGATGCCGTGCTCCTGGCCACGGGCGAAGTGTCCAAGGAGGCCGCGGCGGCGCTGGGGTTCGAGCTGGCCGGACGCGCTCTGAAGGCACAAGGGTTCGTCCTGCCGGGCAAGCTGGACGGCATCTTCGCGGCAGGGGCAGCTTTGGCGCCCGGGCGCATGGCGGTCCGGGCTGTCGCCGCCGGACGCTTGGTTGCCGTGGCGCTTGGCCAGTTCCTGGCGGGGCAGCCCATTGCCGCCGCGAAAGAGTTCGTCATCCATATAGGCAAGCTGGACCCGCAGGAACTTCAGATCCTGATGGCGGGCGTGAACCCCGGTCCGCGCCTGATACCTGACCCGGCGCAGCCGCTCACGCCGGCGCAGGCCGCGGGTGAAGCCGCGCGTTGCCTGCAATGCGGGTGCCTCAAGGAGCACGACTGCAAGCTGCGGCAGTACGCGGCGGAATACGGCGTGCAGGCGGCCAAGTACAAGGGGGAGCGCCGGAGGTTTGAGCGGAACACTGAGCATCCGCAGGCGGTGTTCGAGCGCGGCAAGTGCATCTCTTGCGGACGGTGTGTGCAGATTGCCGGCCAAGCGTCCGCGGCGCCGGGGCTGGCCTACGTCGGCCGGGGCTTCAACGTCCGCATCGGTGTGCCTTTCAACGAGAAGCTGACAACCGCGCTCGGCGGCGTCGCCGCGGAATGCGCCAAGGCCTGCCCAACGGCGGCCATTGCGCCAACGACGAAGAAATTGAAAAATGCTTCCGAGCCGCGCGCGTAAGCAAGCGAGCACGAGGAGCACTCCGGTAGCTGCTATGGGACTTATTGGAAGAATGGGAATAATGTAATCGTAAGGGGGCTGTTTCATTGCTCCCATTCTTCCCATAAGTCCCATAGCACCCAACGCAGCGCGGTTCGGACACTGTTGGTGTTTGGGATTTTTAGGACCGGAAGGTCCTCTTGGGGTAATAGTTAATGGGGGAATAGGCATGATGGAGCAGAGACAACTTACACGGCGCGAGTTGCTGCGGATGAGCGCCGGGGCCTTGTTTGCGGCGGGCCTGTGGCCCGGGCGCTTGCGCGCGGCCGGCGACGGCGCGGCCGGCGAGTTCTGGTTCTGCTCTTTCAACGACCTCCACTTCGTGGACGCGGACTGCGCCAAGTACCTGGCGAAGGTCATCGCGCAGATGAAGGCCAGCGCGCCCAAGCTCGCTTTCTGCCTGGCCGCCGGAGACCTGAGCGATCACGGCAAGCCGCAGGAACTGGCGGGGCTGCGGGAGGTCTTGAGTGCGCTGGATGGCCGGGCCCGCGTGGTCATGGGCAATCACGATTGTGAGAATCTCAATGATCATAGGGCCTACGAAGCGATTTTCCCCGGACAGTTGAATTACCGCTTTGAGCACCAGGGCTGGCAGGTGCTGGGCTTGGACACGACCGAAGGCGACAAATCCAGCGGGACGACTGTGCAGCCGGCGACCTTCGCCTGGCTGGATGAGACGCTGCCCAAGCTGGACCGCAAGCGCCCGCTGATCGTCTTCGGGCATATCCCCTTGGGGCCGGACGTGAAAATGCGGTCCAAGAACGCCGATGACGTGCTCGCCCGCTTCAAGGAACACAACCTGGTCGCCGTCTTCGACGGGCACTTCCACGGCTTCACCGAACGGAAGGTGGGCGGCATTACGCTCACGACCAACTGCTGCTGTGCGGCGAACAAAGGCAACCACGACGGCACGAAGGCCAAAGGCTTTTTCCTCTGCCACGCGAAGGACGGGAGTATCGAGCGCACCTTCGTGGAGGTCAAGCCGGACCAGAAAGCCGCGTCTCCGCAATGAAGAAGGCCTACGTCGCAGAGAACCCGGTCAACGCTAATCTGCTTAAGGATCGGCTCGCCGACGCCGGTATCCAGGCCACCATACAGAACGAACTAATGTCCGCCCTATACGGTGGACTTCCCGCTTTCAACCTGACAGTGTGGGTACGCGACGAGGACTATGAGGCCGCCCGCAAAGTGGCTGGTGAATTCGAATGCTCCCAGACAAGCCCTCCCGCCACCGAGACGTGGACTTGCCCTAAGTGTGGGGAGAAGATTGAGGGGCATTTTGAGGAATGCTGGAAGTGCGACGCGGAGGGACCGGAGGGCGAAGAGCATGTCGCTCAACCCAGGCGAATGCCTCTCGGCCTGTGGTTGTTCGTGTTGGTGGTGGCCGCGCTGATTGTGGTGTTCGCTATGTCCAGAAGTAATAAGCGGTCTACGCCGCCAAGGGTGTACCCTCCCTCACGACCTACATGGGGAGGGTGAACTGCCCCCTGCCGACTGCGCATGAGCCGCGGACGATAACTGGCCAACTGGCCACGGGTGCATGTCAGTAAATGCACGAGGCAGAGCGTACCGCGGGCGTCCCGCCCGCCTTTGCCCTCGGATTCTGCCAGCCTGCCACGAGCGGGCGGGACGCCCGC
>JBEKKG010000626.1:0-5032 GCA_050010835.1 Planctomycetota bacterium | reverse complement strand
GGCGCCACGCCGCTGCTCGACGCCAAAGGCGTTGCCACGGGCTTCTGGGATGGCGGCAGCGACTGGATCGGGCACTGGGGCATCTGGCGGCAGCCGTTCGCCGCACTGCTCTTCTTGATTTGCGCCTTTGCCGAAAACAACCGCCTGCCCTTCGACCTGCCGGAGTGCGAGGCGGAACTCGTGGGCGGGTATCACACCGAGTACAGTTCGCTGTGCTTCGGGATGTTCTTCCAGGCTGAGTACATTGCCATGCTGGCGATGGGCGCGCTGCTCGCCACTTTCTTCCTCGGCGGCTGGCATTTCCCCGGCTATGCCTCGCTGGTGGCGGGGGCGTTATGGCAACAGGTCCTCGCGGCGTTGTTAGGTCTGGTTTGCTTTGGTGTAAAGATCCTGGCATACGTGCTCTTTGCGATGTGGGTGCGCTGGACCTTGCCGCGTTTCCGCTGGGACCAGCTTATGCGCATTGGCTGGAAAGGCATTGTGCCGCTGGCGCTGGCCAATTTGGTGCTGACGGCGCTGCTTAACTTGCCGGCGCAAACAGCGGAGAAGGCGGAGCGGCGCACGGTGGTGCCGGAGGAGAGGCCGTGAGCAAAGAGGCACAGAAGACTGAGGAAACACCCAAGATCTACGGCGAAGTAAAGGGGCCTTACGAGCAGACCAGTATAAAGCGACGGATAGAAGCTCTCTTCCTCGACAACCTTGGCAAAGTTTTTACGCGCGAACAGATTCAGCAGGTGGCCAAGGACCCGGAAACTGGAAAGGAACCGGAGAACTGGCATCAACGGCTGTCTGAATTGAGGACGGACGATGGCTATACCATTCTATCGTGGCGCAACCGCGGGGATCTTGATGTTGAGCAATACCTTATGCCGAATGCAGCGAAGCGCCCCAAGGCGGCAAAGAGGGTACGGCCAACAGACAGTACGTGGCTCAGCGTGCTCAAGCGCGCGGACTACCGGTGTGAGTGGCCGGAAGGAGGGAAGACGTGTGGACTCAAGGCTGGCGATATAGACCCTGTGGGCGGCGGGACAGTCAAGCTTACGCCTGACCACAAGACACCACACTCCAAAGATGCCCACGCGGATGCCAGTGATCCAGAGGAGTGGCAGGCGCTTTGTGGCCGTCACCAAGTCGTCAAGAAGAACTATTGGGACGACAACACTGGTTGGCTAAATGTGGGCGCGATCGTACAGGCCGCAGGTCGGCAGGAGAAATGGCAGGTTTTCATCTTTCTCCTTGAACATTTCGGCTATACGATGAAAGAGGATGGGGTAATCGAGCGCCGTAAGGCCAAACCCTCAAGGACACCCTAATGAATGTGATTTCGGTTGCGGACAAGCAAAGCGCCATACAACAATCCCTAGTCCAGCACGGCGTGGCTATCCTACCTCCCTGTGATGTTATGGAAGCAATCGCCCAGTTCAGCAATGCCGGGCTTCACGCGCAGTGTACCATTCTCGACCCCTGGTACAACAAGGGCATAGGCGGCACGCGACAGGATTACGACGCCTTTGTTGTGGGGATGATGCGCGCCGCCGCTGAGGTATCGGACCACGTTTTCTTTTGGGGCTTCCCTGAGATTGTAGCGCCATTCGTTGAGAAGATTCCGGCGCCTTTGGAGTTGGTGGCTTGGCTGACATGGTACTACAAGAATTCGCCTTCGGTCATCCGCGGATGGCGGTCCAGCCAGAACGCCTGCCTTCACCTCGCCAGGCCCGGTGCGAGGCTGCACCCGGAACACTTCCTTAACGCGGCCCAGAAGGAAAAACAGAAGGAAGGCAAGCTCAGGTACATGCCAGGACCGACGAGCGTCATCGAGGAACCGCTGCTCTGCGGGTTCGTCGGGAGAGACGAACAGACGGGTCATCCGGCGCAGAAGCCGGTGGCCGTTTTCCAGAGGATCATCATGATGACGACCGTTGCCGGTGACCTGGTATTCGACCCGATGTGCGGTTCTGGAACCACAGCGGAAGCAGCAATGATTACCGGCCGAAGGGCGCTCATATCCGATGTATCCGAGGAATTCACAGAGCTCGCGGAATCCCGCTTGGGCATTCCCAGGATTACGCGCTTGGGCGAGCACCAAAGCAAAGCCAAGGGGTGCCACAGGCCACGCCAAAGCGGCAAGGTTCTGGCTTGCCATTTGGAGGAAGAGCTTAGCCTGCCTTTTCAGGAATGATGCGGTATTATGAACTGAAGAGGGTCCAGCAATGACAACACCAATGAAACCAGACGACACGCCGAAGGCCGGCGACGAAAGGCAGCAGACCCTTGCCGAGCGCCTCTATCTCCCCGAGATCGCCAAGGGCCTCGGCCACACCCTGCGCCACATGCTGCGCCAGCCCTTCACGGTGGACTACGACGGCACGGAACGCAGCGACCCGCATAAGTATCACGTCCCCCGGCCGGGCTATCGCGGCGAACACTATCTCAAGAAGGACGAGGAAGGCCGGGTCAAGTGCGTGGCTTGCTTCATGTGCGCCGCCGCGTGCCCTTCGGAGTGCATCCATATCGAAGCCGCGCCCGCGCCGCCGGAGTGGAAGGACCGTGAGCGTTACCCCAAGCGCTTCGAAATTGACATGCTGCGCTGCATCTACTGCGGCTACTGCGAAGAAGCCTGCCCCGTGGATGCCATCGCGCTGTCCCCGGAGTACAACGTCGTCTCCAGCACGCGCGAAGAGAAAATCTACGACCGCGACTGGCTGCTGGCCAATGGCGAGAGACTGGGCTTGAGCCTCAGCCAACATCACTACAGGCCGGACGGCGTACCCGGTGCGCTGCCCGGCGGTGTGGCCGCAAAAGCGGAACCCGCTAAGACCAGGGAGCCTGAGCACAAGGAAACTCCTCCCAAGGAAAGTCCGGACTGGCAGATATGAGGCCCGTCTACTTGCAAGCCAGCGCCGCGGGGCTAACCTTGGGGCCGGTTGGGCCAGGAGGGGCTGAGAGCTATGACATGCACTGACGCTGTTTTTGCTGCCAGCGCCGCCGTCTGCACAGTCTCCGCCGTGGCGGCAGTTTCGCGCAAGAATCCGGTCTATGCGGTCGTTTTCATGCTGCCCTTTTTCCTGGGGCTGACCACGATCTTCGTGTTACTGGAGGCACCGTTTCTCGCCGCGGTACAGATGATCGTCTATGGCGGCGCGATTCTGGTGCTCTTCCTTTTTGTGCTTATGCTCATCAACCTCAGACCCGAAGAGCTGCGCGAGGATTTTGCGCCCTGGCCCTGGGGGCTCGCCGCCTTCGCGGCTGCCCTGCTCGCCGGCGTGCTGTTCGTGTTCTCACGCGCCGGCGCCGGCGCCGGCCAGAGCGAGGCCTTCAGGTCCGCGCCCGGCTTCGAGTTCGGTTCCGCCGCCAGCCTGGGCGGGCCGCTCTTCAAGCAATTCCTGGTGCCCTTTGAATTGGTCTCCGTCCTGATCGTGGCGGCGATTTTCGGCGCCGTCCTGTTGTCGAAGAAGCGGGTGTAAACGGCATGTTCAGCTTGAGCAACTGCCTGGTCCTCGCGGGGATCATCTTTGCCGCCGGAGCGTGGGGCGTGCTGGCGCGGCGCAACGTGCTGGTGATGCTGATTTCCGTGGAGCTTATGCTGAACGCGGTGAACCTGGTCTTCGTGAGCTTCGCGCGCGCTCAGGCCCATACCGGACCGCAGGGCTTGCAGCCGCACGCAGGCGCAATGGGCCAACTTTGCGCGCTCTTCGTCATCGCCATCGCGGCCGCGGAGGCCGCGGTGGGCTTGGCCATTGTGATCGCCCTCTTCCGCAACAAGCAGAGCGTGGACACGCAGGAGATGCGCACTCTGCAGCACTAGCGCAGGCCAAATGCTGAACCACTTCGCACACTGGCTGGAACCGGGATATCAGTGGGTCCTCTGGAATCGGCCGCTCTTTGAGCGCACGCTGTTCCTGATTCCTCTGCTCCCCTTCGCGGGCTTTCTCATCAATGGTTTTTTCGGCCGGCGGTTGAGCAGGCGCGCGGCGGGCGACGTGGCGATTGGGGCGGCCTTGGGAGCGTTTGCCTGGGCCTGCCTATGCTGCCTCTGCCTCAAACTGCCCGCCGCCGGAGCAGAGACGCGCAACGCCCTGCACGCGACGTACGGGAGATGGCTGAGCAGCGGGGATTTCTCCGTTTCCTTCGGCCTGTTCCTGGATCGTCTGTCAGCAGTGATGATCCTGGTCGTCACGGGCGTGGGCGCGGTCATTCACATCTACAGCGCGGGCTACATGGCCCGGGACTCAGGCCTGGCGCGCTACTTCGCTTACTTGAACCTGTTCGTGGCGGCCATGTGCGTGCTGGTGCTGGGCGACAACCTGCTCGTCCTTTTCGTCGGCTGGGAAGGTGTCGGGCTGTGCTCCTATCTGCTCATCGGTTTCTGGTATGAGGACGCTGCCAATGCCGCGGCGGGGATGAAAGCCTTCGTGGTCAATCGCATCGGCGACCTGGGCTTCACGCTTGGCATCCTGGCGCTGATTGCCATTTTCGGCACGAGCGACCTTGTCGCACAGCCGGTGCATGCCGGTGGCCGGCGCGTGCGCGCGACCCCGCAGGTGTATCTCAAGCCGGCGCCCAACGATAAAAGCGGCGGCGTGGTAACCTTGCCGAAAGCTCCCGGCCTGCTCGATTACGGCGAGGCGCTGCGCCTGCTTTCCAACGACAAGCCCGCAGAATGTCTCGTGATGGCGGGGCAAAAGTTGCCGCCGCAGTTGAGCAACCTGGACTTGAGCAGGACGGTGGCGGCCAGGCGCTGGCCAGGGATGCCACTGCGGGTGCTGCTGACCTTTGCGTGCGTGCTGCTGTTCATCGGCGCCATAGGCAAATCGGCTCAGATTCCGCTGTACGTGTGGCTCCCGGACGCCATGGCCGGCCCCACGCCCGTGAGCGCGCTCATCCACGCGGCCACGATGGTCACAGCGGGCGTCTACATGGTGTGCCGCCTGCACGGGTTGTACGCCGTAAGTCCGGAGGCGCTGCACATGGTGGCGGTTATCGGCGGCGCTACGGCACTCTTCAGCGCGCTGATGGCCCTGACGCAATTGGA
>JBEKKG010000625.1:0-5042 GCA_050010835.1 Planctomycetota bacterium | reverse complement strand
TATGTAGACGGTTCTGCTTGTCCACCCAGTAACAGCAATCCCAGAACTGCCAGCCGCCCAGTTTCATCTTCCAGTTCATCCACACGATGGAACGCCCGCCAAAGCCCGGCGAGTCCACATAAGGCCCCGCGCCGTAGCCGCCGTTGACCGCCCAGACGGTGTCCCCGCGCGCCAGCACCTTGGGGATGTCCTCGATGGATGGCTCCGAATAAATGTCCACGTCCCCGGCGTCGTAGCGCTGCCACTGCGGCGTGGCGATGAAAGTCTTGAGTTTCTTGTCCGTGGCCTCATGCACCCATTTGCAGCGCTGTTGCGACGTGGCGAAGTCCTCCTTGGAGTGCGGCTCATCCCAGATGTAGCCGAAGAGCGCGCCTTTGAACTGTTTGGCTTCGTAGAGTTCCATAATCGCCTTGGCGCTGCTCTTGAGCGCCGCCTCCGTGTTGCCCTCGGGAGACATGCAGACCACGTTCTGCCCGGCGCCTTTCCCCACGCGCTCGGTGAACCCGCTGCCATCGTAGTATTTCGCGTAACGCTTGCCGATCTCATCCACAATGCCGCCCGCGGACGGATGGAAATTCAAACGGTGCTGGTGCGCCATTTGGAAATAGCGATCTTCGAGGGCGATGAATTTCGGGTCGTTCAGTTCCCGCGCGATATGGTGCCCCCATGCCAGGTTCTCCGGACCAGTATAGATGTAACTGCGGAAGTGCGTCTCGTGCGGCAAGACGAAATCCCACACCGTCAGCCGCACCTTGACCTCGCCCAGCGGCGTTTCGCCGGCCTTCAGACGCAGCACTCCTTCGTACAGCCCGGTCTTCGCGTCCTCTGGGACGAAAATGTCCACCCAGACGGGCTGATTGCGTCCCGCTGCCACCGCGAATGGCGCGCCGTACTTCTTCGCGTTGAAGGGCGCCATCTGCGCGGGGTGTTCGCCCGCGGTGCAGAAAGGGAAGATTTCCTTGGGCGCGCCGCCGCCGCGTGAAGAGGCCTTTACATTCAGGTAGTGTTCGACGAACAGTTCGATGTTCGCAGCGGGCAGGAGGGCGCCATTGGGGCCTTTCAGGTCTTCAGGGACTACCGTGACACCCTCCAGTCCGGCATCTGCCGCGCGCACGGCGATCTGGAAAGCAACGTACTCGTTCCGGGCGCTGCCCAGCGTGGCGGTCTTGGCGCCGGCATCCCAGAGCAGGTTCTTGCCCTGGTCCGGGGGTGGGTCGTCAGGCTTGACCTTGGTGGACTCGCCGACGCACCAGATAGGCACTTCGCCGGCGCCGCAAAGCGGCAAAGCCGCGGACAAGACCAGGATTGCCAGTGCTTTCTTCATGGTTGTGCTCCGAGTGTCTCAGTGGGGAATCTACACCAGGAACGCTGTGGCGGGAAACGCAGTTCGATATTCCAGCCCAATGCCCAAATTTCCAGCCGCGTGCAGTATACCGGGATGCCGGGCCGACGTAGAATAGGACGGTGCGGGTTGCGGGTGCGGCGCCCGCGTCAGGAAAACAGCTATGGCGTTTCCGGAAAAACTCTTGTGCATCTGCGCCTCGCTGGCCGCGGCGTGCGCTTGGGCCGCAGCCGGTGAAGGCCAGCCCCAGTCTGTCACGCCGGAACAGGTTGAGACCGCGCTGCGCAGAGGCGCCCTCGCGGCCAGGCGGGACCTTGTGCGCTTCGAGTACGCCCAAATAGGCTACGCAACCCTGTGCGTAATGGCACTGCTTAACGCCGGCGTGCCACGCGATGAGCCTGACGTCAACGCGGCCATCAACCGGATTGTGCAAGACGCCGACCGGCTGGTGCCGCAGTACGAAGCGGCCTACCAGCTTGGACTGGCGTGCATGTTGCTGCACATGCTCAAGGACGCGAATTACCGGCGCCCCGCCGAGCGCCTGGCCCTCGCGCTGGAGCAACGCCAGAATCCCGACGGCGGCTGGGGCTGGGGCAGCTCGGACAACAGCAGGACGCAGTTCGCGCTCCTGGGCCTGAAGGCCGCTCAGGACCTGGGCGTCAAGGTCCCGCCGGAGGTCTTCAAGCGCGCGCGCAGGTACGTGCTGGCAGGCCAGAACAAGCTGGACGGCAGTTGGAGCTACCGCATCCCTGCCGATGCGGGCTATGGCAGCATGACGGCCGCCGGCATCACCAGTCTCTTCATTATCAATGAGCAGGCGTATAAGGAGAGCGCCGTGTGCGGCGGCGTGCCTGAGGATTGGCGCCTGCAAAAAGCGCTGGCCTGGCTGGGCGAGAACTTCGCGGTGAACACCAACCCGCGCCACGGCTCGTTTCATTATTACTACCTCTACGCAATGGAGCGCATCGGCGTCCTGACCGGGCAGAAGTTCATCGGCGGCCATGACTGGTACAGGGAGGGCGCCGAGTACCTCGTGCGCCGCCAGCTTGAGGATGGGAGCTGGAGCGACGCCAGCGGCATCCTGGCCACCGAGTTCGCCCTGCTGTTCCTGGGGAAGGGGCGCGAGCCTGTGGCTGTGCAGAAGTTGTGCTATGAAGGCGAATGGAACAGCGACCCTTATGACGCCAAGGACCTGGTGGAACAAGCCAGCCGCGACCTGAAGCTGCCTATGACCTGCCAAGTCGTGGACACTGGTGCGAGCGCAGGCGCGTTGCTCGCGGCGCCTATTCTCTACATCCAAGGCCACAAGTCTTTCGCCCTGCCCCATGCGGCGCGCGAAGCAATCAAAGTCTTCGTCGAACAGGGCGGTTTCCTCTTCGCCTCGGCTTGTTGCGGGTCGAGCGAGTTCGACAGAAGTTTCAGGGCTGAGATGGCACTGCTCTTCCCCGATGCCGCCTTCGAGCCCCTGCCGGCCAACCACGAAATCTACTCCGGCCCGCATCGCATCGCCAACCCGCAAGCTTGCGGCATCGAAGGCCTCAACACCGGCTGCCGCACCGCCGTGCTGTACGCGCCGCACGACGTCTGCTGCGCCTGGGGGGGATGCAAGGGCTGCGCGGACAAGAACGCTATTACCGGGCAGGAAGCCAAGGACCTGGGCGTCAACATGATCGCCTACGCTCTCGATTTCCAGAAGATGCGTGAGAAGTTGGACGCCAGTTTCGTAGTGGCCGGCAAGGCCGGCGACGTCCCGCAACGCAACACCGTGATCATCGGCCAGCTTTTCCACGGTGGAGACTGGAACCCCGATCCCGGGTCCATCCCCAACCTCGGCAAGACGCTCAAGGAGCAGACCGGTTGCACGGCTGAGTTCGGCAAACGCCGCGTCGTGCTGGGCAGCGACGATCCCGGCGACTACCCGCTCTTGTATCTTACCGGCCACAAGGATTTCCAGTTCACGCCGGCCCAGGTTGACGCCTTGCGCGCCTACCTGGACCGCGGCGGCTTTCTGCTCTCCGATCCGTGCTGCGGCAGGCAGGAGTTCGACACCGCCTTTCGCAAACTGTGCCAGCAACTCTACCCCGACCGCCCGCTCGCCCCACTTCCGCCCGGCCACCCGGCGCTCCGCACGCCCTACCAGATTGACACGGTTGAGTACAAACCTGCTGTCAAGAAACTCTTCCCCGCCGTGGGCAACTCAGTGCGGGTTGAGGGCCTCAGCGCGCCGGACGGCCGCCTGCTGGTCTTCTACAGCCGTTTCAACCTGGGCTGCGAGCTACAGGGGCACGGCTGCGCCAACTGCCTGGGCCTGGCCAAGGGGGATGCTTATCGCCTGGCCGTGAACGCGGTGATGTACGCGCTGGCGCATTAAGAGGTTCCCGGTTCATCTATGGCCTCGAGCACCCGCAGCGCGGCGCGGTGTTCCGCCACATCGTGTACGCGCAGAATGGCCGCGCCTTTCCGCACCGCCAGCAGCCCGGCAGCCACTGACGCCGCCACGCGCCGCTCCGGCATCTGCTCGCCCGTCAGCAGTCCCAGGAAGCTCTTCCGGGAAACGCCAACCACCAGCGGCCTGTGCAGGGCCTGGAAAGCATCCAGATGCCGGAGAATCGCGAGGTTATGTTCGAGCGATTTACCGAACCCGATGCCGGGGTCTACCATGACCTGGGCCGCGCGGATGCCCGCCGCGGAGCACGCAGCCAGGCGGCCGCGCAGGAAACGGATGACCTCCGCAACAACGTCTTCGTAATGAGGTTGCTGTTGCATCGTCTCGGGTGTGCCTTGCATGTGCATGAGAATGACCCCGCATTGCCGCCGGGCCACCACGCTGTCCATGCGCGGATCGCGCCGCAAGGCTGAAACATCATTGATGATGTTGGCGCCCTCGTCGAGGCACGCTTCGGCAACAGGCGCCGAGCAGGTGTCTATGCTCACCGGCAGCGCGCTCTGTTTGCGGAAGGCCTTCAACACCGGGAGCAGCCGGTCAAGTTGCTCGTGCGGAGGAACGCTCTGGCTGCCGGGGCGCGTGGACTCGGCGCCCATATCAAGGATGTCCGCGCCCTCGGCCAGCAACTCCAGCGCGCGCGCGGCAGCCAGCGCGTACGGCCCGCCGCTTCCGATCGCCGCCAGGTCGTCATCGGGCTCGATGATCTCGCCGTCGCCGGAGAGCAGGAGCAACTGGTCGCGGTTGGCGACGATGAGCATCGCCTCCAGGTGGCGAAGATAACGGTCGGTTCGCCATTCTTTGGCTAGGCCGACCGAGGCGCGCAGGAGGTGGCCCTGGTGGCGGTCGAGCTGCTGTTCGAACTTGTCGAAGAGGGTCAGCGCATCGGCCACCGCGCCGGCGAAACCGGCCAGCACGGTGTCGCGGTGGAGTCGCCGCACCTTGGCGGCGCGGTGCTTCATGACGACGTCGCCGACGGTCACCTGGCCGTCGCCGGCGATCGCCACCATGCCCGCACGGCGGACCCCGACGATGGTGGTGGCATGCGGCCGTGGCGTCACGAGGCGACCTCCGCCTTCGCCGCCGGCGCCTTCCGGGGCGGCCGGTAGGTGCACTTCGGATAGCCGCTGCAACTGATGAAGGGGCCGAAGCGTCCCTGGCGGCGGACCAGGGGTTTGCCGCAGTCGGGACAACTCTCCCCCGTCTGCTCGGCCGCCGGGGCCGCCGCGGCACCGGCGGAGCTGCTGCTCTGAGGCT
>JBEKKG010000624.1:0-5042 GCA_050010835.1 Planctomycetota bacterium | reverse complement strand
CGCAGCGGTCAACAGGCGGCCCAGCGCAAACCAGTGTCCCTCCGGCAGGCGGCCCTGCGCAATCGCGACGAAGCTGCCCAGGCGGGCCTCGGAAGCCAGCAAGTCGTACGAACCGCTGTCGCGCCGGCGTTGGCTGACGTTGTAGCCGATGGCCAACAGCCTGTGCGCGTCGTCGAGCAGGAAATCATACTCCATGTCCGCCAGTTCCCCGCACTGGCGCGCAAGCTGCTCCAGCAGCGCAATGCGTTCTCCCGCGCAACGGCTGGCCGCTGTCAGGCCGCGCCGCAGTTCGCGCAGGAATTGCGTTTGCTCTCCCTCACTCTTCCCTTCCCCCCCAGGGGAGAGGGTAGGTTGAGAGGAATCCGCACCGTACTGCTCCAGCAGGCGGTCGAGCAGCGGCACGAACTGCTGGTCCAATTGAGCCACCTCGCGCAGCGTGGGGATGCGCTCCAAGTGTTGCAGGACCTTGCGCCAAGTGTCGGCGTGGCCCTGTTGATCGGGAGCCGGCCCCCTCACCCATCCCTCTCCCCCAGGGGGAGAAGTTGGGGTGAGGGGAGGGCGCGGCAATGCAGCCCAAGGCACGAGATCGAGCAGATCGTCGCGGAATTCGCAAGCCTGGCGTTCGAGCGTCCGCGCCCAATCGCGCATCGTCTTGTCGTCATCCGCGATACTCGCGGCGAGGCCGGTTGCCGACTGCGCCGCCTGTTGCAGCCCGGTGTAAGCGCCTGCCAGTGTCTGCGGCTGCTGCTGAAGTTCCGCACGCAACTGCTCCAGGCGCCGTTGCGCTTCCGGGGTCCAAGTTCCGTTGGAACTTCCCTTTCCATGCGTGGTATGCACGGTGCCGGCCAGCACGTCCAGCGTGTTGCGTATTCCGGAAAATACATTGGCCGGCAGTACGGGTTGGCCGGGCAGTTCGAGCAGGCCGGCGCGGAGAGTGAGCAGCACAGCGGCCAGATTGCCGCTGTCCACGCTGGAAACGTAAAGTGGCAGCAGCGGCTGCAGGGTGCGGGTGTCGTACCAATTGTAGAAATGTCCCCGGAAACGCTTCAATTCGGTGAGCGTGCCAAGGGTCCGGCGGGTGCGCGCGGACAATTGCTTGGCCGAGATATAGCCGAAGTCGTGCGCGGCCAGGTTGGCCAGCAGCGCCAGCCCAATGTTGGTCGGCGAGGTGCGGTGCGCCGTCATCGCCTGGGGATAGACTTGATGGTTGTCCGGCGGCAGCCAGTGCTCCTCTTCACAAACGAAGGTATCGAAAAACGCCCAGGTTCTGCGGGCTATTGCGCCCAGGAAGCGGCGCTGAGTATCCGAGAGCTGCGCGACACGGCGGCGCAGCGGGCGGCTGAGCCACCACGCGACGAGCGGCGAGAGCAGCCACGCGGCCAGCAGAGGCCCTGCGGCGATGAACGCTGTTCCAGGGAGTGCGTATGTGAGCGCGGCCAAGGCGGGACCGATCCACATCCGGCGCAAATACGAACGCAGGCTGTCTTTTGCCCGGCGCGCGGCCTCGGCGGCGGCGGTCCATTCGAGCCGGTTCCCGCGCGTGACGAACAGCCTTATGCAGGTGCGCACCACGGCGTCCAGACTGTAGAATGCCTCGTATGGCAGGAAGACCAGCGCCAGGCCGGCTTGCGCGAACTGCCGGCCCATCGAGCCCGCCGAACCCCGCAGGTACGCGCGCCAAGTAAATTCGCGCGGCTTGTGGAGGCTGCTTATGGCCACATTAAGCAGTGCCGGCAGCACGGCGCCCGCCGCCACGAGCAAGCTCCAGAGCCATGCTTTTCCAAGACAAGTCCAACCCATCACGAGCAGCAAGGTCCACGCCGGCGCCACTAGGCTGCGCCGCAGGTTGTCGAAGATTTTCCACTGGGACAGCCAGGAAAGCGGATTCTTGACGCGCTTCCCGCCCGGATAGGGCACGCTGCGGAATAGCCAGCCGAGGATTTGCCAGTCGCCGCGAATCCAGCGGTGGCGCCGCTGGACATCGGCACTGTATGTGGCGGGATGGCCTTCGTAAAGCGCCACATCGCTGGCCAGCCCGGAGCGCACGTAGCACCCCTCCAGCAGATCGTGGCTGAGAATCAGATTGTCCGGCAGGCGGCCGGCGAACGTGCGGCGGAAGGCGTCCACGTCGTAGATGCCTTTGCCGATAAACGAACCTTCCCGGAACAGGTCCTGGTAGACGTCGGACACTTCACGGGTGTACGGATCAATGCCGGGTTCTCCGCTGCAGAGTCCCGCGAACCGCGATTGGGCCGCGCTGGGCAGATCAATGATGGCCCGCGGCTGCACAATCCCGTAGCCGGCCACTATCCGCTGCTGCGCTTCGTCATAGCGCGGCCGGTTGAGGGGGTGCGCGAGGATTCCCGCCAGTTGCCAGGCGGAGTTGCGCGGCAGTTGCGTGTCCGTGTCCACCGTGATGACGAACTGCACGCTCTGCAATTCGTCCAGCGGGCCGACGACGCACGAGAAACATTCTTGCGCCGCGCGGCCGCGCAGCAGGTCGTTTAGAGCGCCGAGTTTGCCGCGCTTGCGCTCTTCGCCCATCCACATCCGAACTCGGGGATTCCAGCGGCGCGGACGATGCAGTAGCAGGAAGAGGCCCTTGCCGGTGTCGGCGTATTTGCGGTTCAGCGCGGCGATTCCGTCGGCCGCCACGCGCAGCAGTAGTTCGTCGTTCGGCAGGACTTCGCTGGGCGCATCCAGGAAGTCGGTTAAGAGCGCGAAGTACAGGTTGGGGCTGCGATTTGCCAGGTAACGCACTTCGAGATCCTGCACCAGCTCTTCGACCGCCTGCGGTGAAGACAACATGGTGGGCACGACCACCAGCGTGCGGGCCTCCGGCGGAAGGCCTTTGGAGAAATCCATGCGCGGCAGCGCACGCGGTTTGACCAACAACGTGGCGAACACGTTGACCAGAGTCACAGCAAACTGGCTGAATCCCAGCCAGAACAACAGTGCCAAGGGAGCCAGTACCCAGGCGCTGAGATGTTGCCCGCCCACCAGCAATGCCGCAATCGCCGCCGCGCTGGAGAGCAGCAATATCGCGCCGATGTACCAGGACAGCGCAGTGTGCCGGGTGAATCTCGCGAGCCGCAGGCCGGGGGAGGCGCGGGCGCCCATGGCGCGCTCAAGCTGCTGCCGGCCTGCATCAATCAAGTAGAAGCCGACGTGCGCGGCGCGGAATTCCGGGGACATGACCCGATTGCCGGCTGTTTGGCAATCGGGATCGTGTCCCCGGAATTCGCGCGCCAAGGCCACGCAGGCCTGTGCTACGTCGCCTTCGGGCCGCCGGCAGCGCTTGGCGATTCCCTCGACGATATGGCGGTAGCGGTCGCGTGTCGCGAAGGTCATCCGGCTGTAAACTTCCGCGGGATCCTGGCGCAGCTCGCGCTCGACGGCGCTGTGCTCTTCGACGAACTCGCGCCAATCCACCGCACTGAGGAAGCGCAAACTGTTGATGCTGTTCCCGACGGAGGCCTGATCGGCGGCTTGGCGCGCGCTTTCGATTGCCACCAGCCGTTCGATGCCATGGCCTTGCTCGTTGAGCCGCTGTTCGACCCACGTCAGCGCCAAGGTCACCGCGGGGTTCTGTCCCTGCAGCCGCCGCGCCAGTTCCGCCACGAAGGGGCTCGACAAGACGGGATCGGAACGCGCCCAGTCGGCTAGCACGAGGATCAGGCTCTTGGGGTCCTTCTCCGCCACCTCCACCATGTGGTCGGCCCAGTGGTCGGCACTGTCGCGGTCGCTGCGGCTGGACGCAATGCGCGTGGCCACGCGGCGCAGGTTCTCGATCAGCGCCAGGCGCAACATGATCGGGATAGCCCAGAGTTCGCCTAATGTCAGCGGCACGACACTCTGGTACGCGGCGACGAAACTTTGCAGACTCTCGCGGTCCACCTTCCCGTCGAGATGTGAGATCAATTCCAGAGCCAAGTCGTAGACGCGCGGCAGGCCGGTGGATGGTCCGCGGCGCAAGAGCGGCAGTTCCTGGCTGTAGCCCCGCGGCAGGTGCCGGCGCGCGGTGCGAATCTGGTCCAGAACCAAGGGGAAGTTATCGAGCAGCCATTCTGCGGCGGGCGCAAGGGGGCGGTTCTTCTGGACAGCCGCGCTCACCATCCGGTGCACGTCGAGGAGGATGGCTTCGTTGTCCTCCAGGCGGGGCAGGAGCCGATCCGCACGCCGCCGGGGATCGCTCTCGTGGGCTCCGGCAAGCGACTTGCCATAGCGGACAAGTTGTTCGATGCTCAGCAATTCCGCGCGCAGAGGTTCTTCCGCGGCAAGCGGCACAAATAATCTGCGGATCGGGCGCACGGCCGATCTCTGCCAGCGCTGGCGAAAAGTTGATATACTCACCGGGCCTCCCGCACCATCAGGAACAAAGGCGATCGGTGCTTTGGCCTGCGCTAAACCGCACCCCCTCCTTTCGAGCATACTATCCTGGTATCAAGTGCGTGCCAGACCTTTTTTCCACAAGTTTGTACTGAGAGCATACTCTCAAGCGTCTGTAACTACAGGGAGGATAGAGCGAGGGAGGCCCCTGCTGGACATCTGGCAACAGGAACTTCGAGGGTTCCGTTAAAAAGTCTGTGGTTGAAAACTGCCCTTACCAACCCCGGCAGAGCCACCCTCTGCCTCCAGGTCCTTTATCCCGTAGATGTTCCCCGTGGTGCGGTCAATGTAGACCTCGTGCCCTCTGAAGGCACGCTCAAAAAAGCACCGTTCCTCACAGCGGATTATGATGTGCGGGGAGCGCGGATCGTCCAAGGCACCTCTGATGTTGAAATCCGAAAGTCCCCGCGTCTTGCCGCAAGCATCCGCAAAGTACTTGCGCGCGGTTTCTGTAGCTTCCTTCATCGTTACCATAGACCATCTCCTCATTGTTGTGGTTTTCAATCACGGAGCAGAGTTACTCCTTCTTCACTAAGCGCGCGCGCAACAATAACTTGAACATATTTTGTGCTCCGTAATTGCCGCAAAGCCGATAATGTATGTATGGTGGATGCCCAGCTTATTGCGCAGATTAAGCATAAATACGGTGCGTT
>JBEKKG010000623.1:0-5045 GCA_050010835.1 Planctomycetota bacterium | reverse complement strand
GAAAATATCCTGCAAAAGGTCCTCCGGATCCGTCTTGGAGGCCGTGAGGCGCGAGAGGAAAGAGAGCACGGCGGCGCTATAGCGCGCGAACAGTTCATCGAAGGCGCCGGCCTCTCCGGCGGCCATGGCGCGCAGAAGGTCCTCGTCGCTGGCGGAGGCAAAAGGGGCACTGGGCATGATTCTATCTAACAGCTAAGAGGCCAGAAACGCCAAGAAAATGATGCGCCCTTGTCTTGGTGAGCGCTCATCTCCTTTCGATCAGGAAGAGGAACTCGCGATTAGGCACCTCCGCATCCCGGACCCATTCGTTTGTCCATTTCATTCCGGCCATGACGTTCCTCTTGTAGTCAATCTCCACGGTTTCAACGATCTTACCGCTGCTTGAGAGGACGTCGTTAAGTTCGCCAGCGGTGGCTCTACCTCCGGAACTGTACGAAAGAATGATCCATTGCGCCTGTGTTTCCCGGACCAACCGCTCAATCGCTTCCACCACGATAAACCTGCCGCTGTCATTCCGGCGGAAATCCTCGAAGACCGATCCGGCAATTGTGTCCGAAGAATCGGTCCTCCGTTTGGCCTTCCCGAACAGCTCCGGCCTGTCATTGCGGCAGATAGTTGTCCACAGGTGATAATAGGAGGCATAACGCACGCGCGAAGGAGGCATCTTCTCGTTATTGGAGCCATAAGGCGGATCAAAGTACGCAAGATCAACGGGAGCTCCACCGATATTGCCGAAAATGTCACCGCGTAGAACTTGGTTCGCCTGATCCGATACGAAAATACGGGGCACCCTAAGAAACATGTCCCTATAGGAGCGTGGCGACCAATCCTGGAGGTACGCGGCAAAGTGTCCCAAAGTGCTATCAACCTCATCAAGCGCTAGAATGAGGCTGGTCAGTGCGACGGCCCGATCCACCGTTGACAAGCCCAGCGTGTCAATCTCTTCCCGTATTGCGTCGAGTTTCCTGGTGTTGTGGACTTGCCAAGGCTTCTTCAGACCATCTGGTTGCACGGCTGATCCATCATTGGGAAGGCCCCCGTAATGCTCCGTAAACCATCCGTCTCGTGGGGTGCGTGCATTGAGGTACTCGATAAGGGCCTCATATTCCTTTGGGTGTTTCTTATTGAGCAAGTAGCACGTGCCGAACACCTCTGACCAGACGGCAATATCATTGGCGATTACACAATAACCACGCTTGGCTAGGGCTTGCGATACTCTGGTCGTCCCAGAGAAACCATCCAATACGGTATGCGCGTCCACCTTGCCAGCCAACCGCAGGATGTGCGGCAGAAGTTTCAGTTTCGATCCGGCATACTTGACGCCCTCAGTCACTGGGGCATCGAGCACAACGTCGGGAAACAATGTAGGTGCTTGAATCATTGTGTCAGTCCAGCGCCTTTCTTCAGCCGTGCGATGTCATGCTTGATCTTTTCGAGTGCTGCTTCATGCCCGGAACTCGACGACACCAGTGCATGTGAGAATAGCTTGACCAGAACCAAGTTGTGTGAATAGTCTATCCATCCATTCGTAAGGCTGTCGAAGTACTTTATCCCGTTCTTAGTATGGGTCCAAAGGCCCCGCTGCAACGCATTGGCCGCCGCATCTCCGTACCTGACCTCACAGACATAACCGCCTACTTCGTTATAGAACCGGTACACCGGGTGTCTTCTGCCTCTACCGGCGTCCTCCCGCGCAATCAACGCCGTCTCAGTCATGGCCCGTTCATAGTCGAAAACAAGTATGTTACAGCGCTTTATCGTTTCGTCGTAGATGAGGGGCAGGACATTGATGTGCCGAAACTCCTCAAAGGCCGGGTCATCGAAAACTCTCAGGATCACTGCCCGCGATGTGATCTTTCTGTCCTCTTGTTCAAGGCGAGGGAACATCCGGAAACTCTTGTCGGTCGAAAGCTGGAGCTCTCGATGCCCGTAAGCCTTCAAGCTCACGGGGAACTCAGCCTTGCTGATCTCGTTGATTATCTTGATATCTTCCTCTTTCGATTTGGCCCGGTACCAGTCTTTCCCGGTATGCACCGAGTGGAAGTCGTACATATACTGATTTATGAACTCGGCAATGGCGATTTCTGCCAGGTCGCCATGCGTCTTATTCCCGATTAGCCTCATGGTGAAGATATTGCTGAGCGTCATCGTTATGAGATCAGGATGCTTGCTGATGAGCAACTTCAGCCTGTCTGTGAAGT
The DNA here is from genome assembly GCA_050010835.1 of Planctomycetota bacterium. GTDB lineage: Bacteria > Planctomycetota > SZUA-567 > H5-PLA8 > H5-PLA8 > JAPLOD01. Next base: position 2,844 of record JBEKKG010000623.1, on the reverse strand, counting down.
CTCTGTAGGGGTTTGTGGGTTGCATTGGCTTCTCCATGCTTCAGAAGGCCCCTTCGAGGAACCCCGCGTCCAGCGGCACCGACACCGCCATTCCGCCGGCGGACTTTAGCACCACGCTCTGCGGCTTTGCCTCGATCGCGGTGACGCGGTCGAAGCCGCGCGGAACAAGCGCGACGGCCGTGACGTACCGGACCTCCAGCGGGCGCGCGGCTTGCAGCCGCAGGCAGGTCGGAATGCCTTTGGCGGAGAGCGGGTTCTTGCCCGCGGATTCGCACAGCCCTTCGTGGAAGTAGGCGGTGACTTCCTCAAGGCCCAGCACGTTGACGTGCCGGCCGTTCCACGGCGCATAGTGCCGGCCGCCGTTGGAAATCCAGAAGACAGTGGAGCGCAGCACGCGCGGGTCCTTGAGCGCGAACCACACGTAGCGCTCCTTGGGAAAGGTCACGGCGGTCCAGGCGAAGGGCGTGCCGCCGGCGGTCGCGGGGCACGCGGAGAGATTGGCGACCAGCATGACAATGTCCTCCCAGCCGCGCCGCGCGGGATAACGGGAAACGTCGGTGGTGGTTCCGAAAACGGTCGGCACGCTGTCCAGGGCGGAAAACTCCGCGCCCGGCTTCAGTTGCGAGTAGCCTCTTTCCTCGGGCTTTTCCATGACGCCGGGGTAAACCTGGCCGTGCTCGAACGGGCTGGTCGAGATCGCGCCGCTGCCGGCGTAGTCCGGGAACTTGACCATAGCGTGGTGGCCGATGTCAATGAGGCCGCTCGCGCCGGAAATCGTATGCGCGCAATAGACAGCGTTGTGCCCTTGGAGCAGAGAGATGCGCTTGCTGACGCTGGCTTTCCTGATCGTGGGTTCCAGGTTGAGGAGGAGGCTGGACTTGCCCTCGCCGCTCGCCTGCCCCCCATAGCTCCACTTGGCGTTGGCCGTCTCGCCGTGAACAGGATGTTTCTCGCCGCGGTAAGGACGGGCATTGCCGCCGAAGGGCATGCAGAAGAAATCGCCGCGCAGGGATTTGAGGAGCGGCGGCAGCTTCGGATCTATCTTCTCTTCGGCCCACGGCGCGACGGAGTAGGGCCGAATCTTGCGTCCGGTGCGGTCGAACGTGACGGGGCCGAGGTGCCCACCTGTCTCCGTCACAAAAAGCTCAACCTTGTCCGACGCCAAGCGCCATGAGGGCTGGCCGAAAACCGTTTGCTTAGAAGGCTTGATCATCTTTGTCTCCTGGAATGTACGCTGCCATTCACAGTACGCTGAACCTGGATGTTCGTCAATGCGTTCTCCGCCGGAAATGCCGGGGCGTGCCGGACTCACCGCTGAGCCCTGCGTTCCCTCTGTCACCTGCCGGGCGCGCGGACGCTGACCGGCTCGGCCAGATTCGCCGGGGCTTCCGGGACGGCCGCCGGCTTGGCGAGCGTGGCCTCGATGGCCTCGCCGTGCTTGAGCGCCACCTCGTAGTTGTCCCTGCTCTTTTTCACGTTGTCGGCAGTCCATTGGGGCTGGCGTCCGCCGAAATTGTCGCGGATGCGGACAACGCCGTCCTGGCCGGCGACGACACGGAACCACGTGGTGGCGTTGTTTTCGCGCACGGCCGAAACGCGGTGGCCGCCTTCGGCCCGCAGGTCCCTGAAAGCGGCGTCGTGCCAGCGCCAGGGCATGGCGGGGAAGATGCGGACGATTTCGCTGTCGCGCCGGCCGGGCGTGGGACTCCAGCTTTGGAGCAGCATCTCCTGCACGGCCTGCGCGGCGAGGAAGTTGCCCTCAAGCGTGAAGGGGCGGTACGTGAAGCCAGAGAACCCGCTGCGCGTCTGGTCGCCGTTGACGTGGAAGCCGTTGCGGAGAATGAAAGCCTTGACGAAGATGTCCAGGTTGCGCAGCGCCTGCTCGGCGTCCCCCACGCGGGCGCGCAGGCAGCTCATCCAGGAGAAACTGTAGCCGCACCACTGGCTGGTGCCGAGCTTGTCCCACTGTTCCAGCGAAGCGCGGATGGCCTTAGCATCTTGCGCGCCCCCTTCGCAGGTGATGAGGTTGAAGGGATACAGCGCGATGATGTTGGAAAGATGGCGGTGGCTGTTCGGCAGCGGCGTTTTCGCATCCACAAGCAACTTGCCGTTGGCGTCCACGTGGAAAGCGCCGAGTGCCTCGGCAGCCGTGTTCCATTCGCGGGCCTCGGCCGGCTTGTCGCAAGCGCCGGCCATCTCCACCAAGCTGAGGAAGAGCATCCTCAAGCACGCGAGATCGTAGTTGCTGTTGGGCTCCAGCCAGGCGCGAGCGCTGTTATCGAAGATTTCGGGCGACGAGGAAAGCGGCAGCCGCAGAATGCCGTCGGGGCCGGGCTTGAGCAGCGCCCGCATGCACTCGCCGGCCTCCTTGCACCAGGGATAGGCGCGGGTGCGAAGGAACTCAGCGTCCGCGGTGTAGCGCCAGTGCAGATAGAACAGGTGCGCGCTCCAGGCGCTCATCGTGGGCGAAAGACTGTACTGGCCCCAGCCGCCGAGAGGCTGCCCGCCCAGCGACATGACGCCGGGACAAGCCAGGCCCGGCGTGCCGTAGAAATCCTTGGCGAACGCGCGGAAGACGGGGGCCAGGTTCCAGAGGAAGTCCAGGTACGCAGCGCCTTCATCGAAGCGCCCCGCGGTTTGGTAGGCGATGTAGGTCATCTGCGTGTTGAGGTCGTTGTGGTAGTCGCCTTTCCACGGAGGCAAGCCGCCGGTGTCAGCCGTCCAGACCCCTTGCAGCGGCATCGGCGGCGCTCCGCGGCGCGAGGCCGCGCCGTAGAAATACTCGCACAGCACATAGTACCGCTGCATTTCAGGCTCGGGCACGCTGACGCCCGACTGTGCCCA
>JBEKKG010000622.1:0-5045 GCA_050010835.1 Planctomycetota bacterium | reverse complement strand
TCGGCGCGCTGGCCGGCGATGGCTTTGCCTACGGCGTCTCTGGCCGCTGCCGCGATTAGAAAGCAAGTCCCCCGTGAACAATCACGATCCGGCCAAGGACCCGATCGACGTGTACAAAACCGACCAGGCGTACTGGAAGTCACTGTGGTATCGGCCCACTTTCACTGTCCCGGAGCGATGAAACACATGGTTCGTGGCGCGTGGTCCGTGTTGGTGCTGGCCTGCTTATGTGCCGCCCTGGCAGGCGCGGCTGCGGAAGACAAGGCGCTCGACGAACTCGTCGGTGAGTTCGAGAAGGAGACGCGCAAGCCAAGCGACTACGCCAACCTGCGCACCGCGCGGCTGCTGCTGGTCACCCAATGGGAACTCGTGCAGCCTGCGCAACCGGATCCGAAAGCGCCGAAGGCCGAGTACCTGTGGAAGGAATGCGACGGCTTTGCGGCGCCGCTGTGTGCGACGCCGATCTCCGCTGCGGTGGATGTGCCCGAGGACGGCGAGTATCGCGTCTATTTGCGGCAGATGCTGGGGCCGGACGCGGTGCACCCCGTGACCTGCACCCTGGCGGGGCAGACGCATCTGTTCGGCAAGGTGCGGCTGGCGCGCGGCACGCCGGGGCGCGAGATCGAGGAGAGCGCGCCCGTGCGCTTCGAGGACGAGCCTGCGCGGCTCGCTCCGCCGACGAAGCCGCTGCCGGTCTGGGAATACTGGGACGTGAAGCTGGCGAAGGGCGTGGGCACGCTCACGCTGGCCGGCGAGGACGCCCTGGCGCGCGTACACGCAGTCTTTCTCTCCACGAGCAAGGACTTCCGCCCGAGCTTCGCGGTCGCGCCCGCGTCCAACACGCTGCGCCGGCTGTGCCTGCGGTTCCGCTTGACCGAGAGCGACGCGCCCGTGAAGGAATGCGGGATGACGGCTGCGCTGACGTATCACTGGGGCCGCGGCGTGCGCGGCGCGAAGGAGCCGATATGGGGCTGGGACCTGGGCGGGGTGAAGCCGGTGCCGCCCAGGACGTGGTCGGCCTTCCAGGACATCAGTGATGGCGTCATCAACGGCAGCGGGCCGTGGTCCAGTTGCCGGCTTTCCTTCCCGAACGTGAAGAACGGCAAGGCTGAGCTGCAATTGGCGTGGTTCCCTCACGAAGCGGCGGTGGTGCAGGCCTTGCCCGTGGCGCTCGCGGACGGCCGGACGTTTTTCCGCGTGCCGCACGGGACGGGCTACGCGAAGGGCGGCGCCGGGAAAGCCGTCGCGGGAGTGTGGGATCCGGCGCACTTTGCGGGCATCGCCACGGAAGAGCAACTGATCCGCAACTACCTGGCGTGGGGCGGCGAGGCCCTCGCGGCGCTGAAGCTGCCGCCGGATCATCCGCTGCCGAAGCTCTTGCGGTTCTACACGGGTTGCGGGGTCAGCGCGCCGTACCGTGACGCCGTGGTCGAGATGCTCGGGCGGCTCGGGATCAACTGGATCGAAGGGGCGCCGCCGGCCGTCGCGCAGAGACTGGGCCTTATCACCGATGCTTCGCTGTGGCACATCGGGCCCGGCAAGGCCGCGAGCGCGGCGGCAGGCATGTCCGCCGAGGCGCGCGCCAAGGTGGCGAAGATCAAGATCGCCGACGAGATCGGCACGTATACGGAGCCGGATGTCATCAATGCGGACGAGGCCAAGCTGGCAGCGTTCCAAGAATACCTTGCGGCGCAGGCGCAACAGGAAGGCCGGAAGGCGGAGGAGTTCTTCGGCGGCAAGCTGGAGGAGCTGGCGTGCATCGGCAAGCTGCCCGAGAACGCTTCGCTGCCGCAGCGGCGCCTGTTCTATCATGCGCAACGCTTCTGCCACCTGTTCACAGCGCGCCAGTATGCCGAACACACGAAGGAGTTGCTGGCGCTCTTCCCGAATGCGCGCGCGTACAACAACTATTCGCCGCACCCGCCGATGTTCGGCGGCACGATGAACCACACGGACTGGTTCGTGGTCACGCGGCAAGGCGGGCAGAACCTGGGCTGGGGCGAAGACTGGGCCACGGGCGGCTCGTGGGGCATGGGCACGTTCCAGTCGGTGAGCTACTACGCCGCGCTGGTGGACTGCGCCACGCGAAAGACGGGGTGCCCGTCGGGCTTTTACGTCTGCGTGAATTGCGGCAACGCCGCGCGCAAAATCTTTTCTTGCGCGGCGCAGGGGCTGACGTGGCTGCACCTCTACGACTGGGGGCCGATTGACTCCTGGGCCGAAGGGAGCAACAGTTGGAGCGAGCACCAGGGGGAGTACCGGCAGGTGGCCGCGGCCATACACGCGCTCGGGCCGGCGGACGAGATCGTCGCCAAGGGCGCGCGCGAGCCGCGGCAAGTGGCAGTCCTTTATAACCGCAGCCACGAGATCTGGAACGGCGCGGAGGGGCGCTTCATCCATGACTGGATGTGGACCTTCGTGGCGCTGAAGAACTCGCACTACCCGGTGGACCTCATCCTCGAAGAAGACCTGACGCCGGAGGAACTGAAGCGCTACAAGGTGTTGTTTGCCGGCGGCTTCAACCTGGAGCGGCGGCATCTCGCTGCGTTGCGCGCCTGGGTAGAAGCCGGGGGGACGCTGGTGGGCTCGGTGGGCTTTGCCATGCGCGACAGCTACGGCGAGCCGCTTGAAGAAACGGCGGCGCTCTTCGGAGCGCGCCAGCGCCTCGTGCCGGGCGCAGACAAAGCGCCGGCGGCGCGGGCGCGGTTTGTGGCATCCGCCCTGACGCCCGAAGTCGAACTCGCCGCCAGCGGCCTCACGGCGGTCCTTGAGCCGACGACAGGGAAAGCCGTGGCAACGTTTGCCGGCGGCGAGTGTGCGGCCGTCACCAACGAGCTCGGTAAAGGCCGCACGCTGCTGCTGGGCTTGCAGCCGGGCTGGACCTTCCAGGCCAACGGCAAGGCGCTCGCGCCGGCGCGCGAGTGGCTTGCCTGCCCCGTGCTGAAGACCCTCGGGCGGCCGCGCGCGGAGCTGTCGTACCATGCTTCCGAAGCGACGCTCTTCGAACACCCCGGCGGACTGGCCGTGCTGCTGGCCGATTTCGGCGACGCCAAACAGCCGCAGGAAGGCGCGCTGCTCTCGGTGGAGCCGCGGCGGGAGATCAAGTCGGTGACGAGCGCGCTGAAGGGGCCGCTGCCCTTCGAGCGCAAGGACGAGCGGCTGGAGATCAAGGCGCCGTTTCTCGACCCGGTGGACGTGGTGATACTGCGTTGAAGACATTCAGCGCAGAGGGCGCAGCGCGGCCGTGTGGGCGCAACCGAAGAAAAGGAATTGAAAATTGAAAAATGAGAATTGAAAATTGGCAAATTGCCAGCCAGCGCGGCTCTGCCAATTTGAAATGCAAAATTTTCAATTTTCAATTTTCAATTCTGTTTGTGCGTTTGCCCCACTACACGAGATGCGTCAGTTGCCTTGTGGACGAGCGGGGGTATAATCCTTGCCCGGCCCGCGAGAGTGCGGGCGATTTTTTGGGACCAACTTAGCAACTGATGAGGAGCAGGCCATGCCAATCAAATTCAACGAAATCAAACAGGGCGAAGCCATTATGTTCAACAATGAGATCTGGGTCGTCTTCAAGAAGGACCTGCAGACGCGGGGCAATCTGCGGAGTTACTACCAGGTGCTGCTCAAAAACCTGGAACGCGGCAACGTCTACAACCAGCGTTTCTCGCCCGATGACAACGTCGAGAAGGCGGCGCTCATCCGCAAGGATTTCGAGTTCCTCTACAAGGACGGCGAGATGCTGGTTTTGATGGACCCCGAAACCTACGACCAGATCAGCCTGCACAAGGACCTGGTGGGCGAGAGCCTGAAGTACCTGGCTCCCAACACCAAGGTCACGGTCCTCTGCCACGATGAGAAGCCGCTGAGCGTCGAAATGCCGATCTTTGTGGAACTGGCCGTCACGGACACCCCCGATAGCGCCCGCGGCGATACGGCCACCAGTGTCTTCAAATTGGCCACCATCGAGACCGGCGCGGAAGTCAAGGTCCCTGGCCACATCAAGAAAGGCGACAAGATCAAGATCCGCAGCGCGGACGGCGAGTTCATCGGACGGGTGAACTGATCCCTGGCTCGGGTTGTTTCACGCTGATTATCAGCGCCGCGGCGACGAGGATCGCCTCCAAGACAAGCAGAATCATGCCTCTCTGTGACAGGACCAGGTGGCCACTGTGCGCGGCGCCCGAACCCAGCGCCGCACTCATCACCACTCGCAGGCCCAGGTACTGCTGGACCGCCAAGACGGCAGCCAGTGCGGCCATGACCAGTAGCGTTGAGGTGAGGCGCCGCCAGCCCGTGGGCGCAGCGGGGGAACGGCTATAGAATAGAATGGCCTGGCAGCCCAGCGTGAAGAGCGCCAGCGCGAGCCTGATTCTGCCCGCATCCAGGATCAGCCAGTTGGCGATTTCGCAAGCCCGCAACTCGTCATTGGGATGCTGCCGGATGATGATGGGGATGGCTATCAGCATGGCCAGGCCGCTGCCCAGCCAGAGCGCCAGAGCGCAGACGCGAATGGTGCGGACGGCGGTAAGAAGACGCATGTTTGTGTTCCCGGACCTTTCTCCAATCGTAGTCCCGGCGGCTATATTGCGGACAAGAAGGAGTTTTGCAAAGTGAATTCCGCTGACGACTTTAGGCTGGCAATCGTCTAAAGTACAGCATGGGCATCTTTTCAGAACCTGACTTGGACGCAGTCCGCGAGCTGCTGCGCGCGATGGAAGGCCGGCGCGTGCTGGTGGTTGGCGACGGGATGCTGGATGGCTATCTCTACGGCGCCTCGTCGCGCCTTTCGCCCGAAGCCCCGGTGCCGATCGTGCAAGTCGCGCGCGAAGAGTATCTGCTGGGCGGCGCCGCCAACGTGGCCAAGTGCCTCGTGGCCCTGGGGGCCAAGGTCAGCCTGTGCTGCGCGGTGGGGACGGACGCTCCAGCGCAGCAATTCCTGGACGAGGCGCGGAGCCTGAACATAGACACGTGCCTGGTCTTCCACGAGGCCCTCTTGCCGACCACGCTCAAAACGCGTGTCGTGGCGGGCCGCCAGCACGTGC
>JBEKKG010000621.1:0-8139 GCA_050010835.1 Planctomycetota bacterium | reverse complement strand
CCCTGGGCACGCCGCACTACATCAGCCCCGAACAGGCCAATGGGGACAAGAACATTGACGGGCGCACGGACATCTACTCCTTGGGCGCGACATTCTATCATCTCGTCACCGGCGAAACGCCGTTCCAGGCCTCCACGGCGATGGCCATAATGATGAAGCATATCAAGGAGCAATTGCCGAACCCGCAGGACATCCGGGATGAAATCCCGGATGGCGTGGTGCAGGTCATCCAGCGGATGATGGCCAAGGCGCCCGCGGACCGCTACGCCGACTGCAAGGAACTCCTGGACGATCTGGAACTGGTGATTGACGGCAAGATGCCGTCCAGCCAAGCGATTGACGTGGGCAAGTCGTCCGTGGCCGTGGCGCGCGTACCGCGGGCGTCCCGCCCGCCAGTTCCCCTTGCTCACGCGCGCGGCTCTGATCCGAGCCGCGACCGTAAGGGAGCGGGACCGCTTGCTGACGCGCGCGGCTCGGAATCGCCTGTCGGGACGCGGCGGCATGAGGCTGTCGGCACGCGGCGGCACGAGCCTGTCGGCACGAAGCCGCAGGAGCCTGTCGAGCGGCGCGGCAAGGCGCGGCATGAGCGCGTGCCTCGCGCGCCTGGTGCGGCGAAGAATACGCAGACAGGGATGATTGCCGTCGGCGCGGGAGCTGTGGCGCTGCTGGCCGGCCTGATCTTCTTCATGGGGCGCGGGAGCCAGCCAGAGGGGAAATCCGAAGCTCGAAATCAGAAATCCCAAGAAAACGGCAAGGCGGAAACGGTGAAATCTAGTGCTGCCGGACAAGCTCCGAAGGTCCCGCAGCCTCCCGCTGTGGCGACGAGGCCGCCTGAGCCATCGAAACCCGAGGTCGAGACGGTTCCGCAGCCTGCCCTCGTCGCCGTTCAACCCTCAGCCACAGCTCCGAAACCCGAAACCGTTGTTGCCGTTGACGACCCCGAGCACTGGAAGAACGCGATCAATCTGCTGGCGCTGATCGATCCGGCGAAGGATTCGGTTGCAGGAATATGGCAGGCAAAGGACGCCACGCTCATATCGGACAATACCGAAACTCCGCGTATTGAAATTCCCTATCGGCCGCCAAATGAATACGACCTGAGGATCGAATTTGCCAGGCTCGAAGGGAACGACACTGTCGCGCAGCTTTTTACCATGAATGGCCATTCCTACCCGCTCCTAATTGGGACACAGCACAATAGACAAATCGATTTGGCTGGGAAACGTGCCGATTCACCCTCGCTGCTTGAAAACGGCAAGATGTATCAGTTGCTACTGGAAGTGCGGAGCGACCGCGCCACAGTATTTTTTAGGGGCGTGAAAGTCCTGGAATGGAAAGCAACGGACAAACAGATGCTTACGACGTGGCAACCGTACAAATTGCGGGACCAGTCGGTCATCGGCATTGGGACGTATAAAAGCATCGCCCGAGTTTCGCGCATTGAAGCAGTCGAAATCTCAGGCCCCGGCACGTTCACCCGCCCCAACGACCCGGCTGCGATTGAGGCGGAGAAGAAGCGGAACGGCGCTGCCGCAGTTCAACCACCAACCGCAGGCCAGAAGCCCGAAAGTGCCGCACAGAAGATCTTCTCCGCCGTGCTGAAGGAAACCATGCCGCTCTTGGCCCAGAACAAGTTCACAGAGGCCCTCGTGCTTCTGGAGCGCAAGGCGAAAGACCCCGCGTTGGCCGACGCCGCAGAGTTGCTCAAGCAGGAGAAAGCCAACGTGGAGGCGGTGGTGGAAATGCGCCGCTCGGCTATTGAGGCGCTGCGGACGATGGCGGGAAAGGTCGTCGCTCTCAAGGTGGGCGGAAAGGCAGCCACTGGCAAGGTCAAGGATGATGCCCAAGGCAAGGGCCTCGCACTCGACACTGGCGGCGTGGAACTCCCCGTCAGCGCGGAGAAGCTCAGCGTGGATGACGTGGACCAGTACGCGCCTGGGAGCGCCGGCGTCCCGCCGGCCGGAGCCGGCAAGATGCCGGCGCTCCCAGAGGATCTTCGCAAGCGCGGGCTGCTCTTCCTTTACGCGGGAGAACCGGCGAAGGCGAAGGACTGCTTCACCAAGGCCGTCGCGCATTTTGCTAAATTGCGCGAGACTGGATTGCGGGACCAGGACCAGCAATTGGGCAAAATGTTGGACAATGACCTCGCCCGGAGCACCGCACTGGAAGTCGGCGAGATTGAGGCGGCTGCGCTGGCCGCGTGGGACAAGGCCGAAGCCTTGTTCAACCGCAAGGCGATGAGAGAGGCGAAGGACGCATACGATGCCTTCACCAAGCAGTACGGCCAGACCAAGACCGCAACTCAGATGGCTGACACGCTCAAAGAGCGTTACGACCAAATCGAGGTTGCCACTGGTCCACCTCTCCCCAAGAGACTGCGTGCCGCGTTTTCGGGCGAGGTGCTCAAAGCGGAGCCAGACGGCTATGTTGAGGTGCGGTACGATGGCAAGAAAGGGCTGGAGGGTTGGAAGGACTTTTTGCCGGGCGATAACTGGCAGATCGCCACGGGCGGCATCTCAGCGTCGGGGAGGCAGTACGAAAGCAAGGACCTGACGTACCTGCCCCGTTTCAGGCCTGAGACACTGCATGTGGAAGTGGTAATTCAATCGGCCTTTCACGACATAATCATTGGGCGTCTGGGCGCCGTGAATATCCAAGTCCGCTGGGGCGGCAATGGCCAACTGGCAATGGTCTATAAGCCGAATGCCTCAGGCAGGGTTGCGGCGGGTGGCGCCGCGTGGAACCATCCCAATTCGATAGGTGGACGGTTTCGGTATGTGTTCAGCCGTACGCTCGACAGCGCCCGTTTTCTGCTCGATGGCACGGAGCAGGGTGTCTTCAAACTTGAGCCGGAGAAGGTCAAGAAAGAAGACCCTGCTGTTTTCAGCCTGTGGGTCTTCCATGATTCGGCCATTAAAGAGGTCCTCGTTAAAGGCACCGTAGACCACACCTGGTTGATGTCGACCAGATTTTTTCAATTTTCCCCCTTGACAACTATGCGCCGCAATCGTATTATACTATAGGGGCATGTTGTTTTGAGAAGGGATGGTCTGGACGATTTTGCGTAGTGTGAGGCAGGATCAAGACTCGGTTCAAAACGGTTCAAACGTGTATCAAAACGGTTCAAACATGTGACAAGAACGGATCAAACGTGTGACAAAAGGTGCTCAATCATGCGACAAAACGTTTCAAAAGTTGACCGCCTTTCGTACAGGTGTGTCTCTCATAACATCATAGCTTTATGGGACTTACTGCAATCTGACAGGCTCGACACGGTCGCTGCACCCCCTGTTCTCACACCTGCGCCTGCGGTAAGAACTGGGAATCTCAATCGCCCACAGTACAGGGGCTGCGCACCACTGCCCCGCAACTCAATTCCGCGGCGTCACCGTGACCTGCCCCCAGAAAGTCATGTCCCGGCGGCCTGTGCGCAGCGCCTCATCGAGGAGGAAGCGGGGCGAGCGCACGATCTGGCGCTGGGCCAGTTGGACTGCGCCCTGCTTGACTATCACGGGCCGGTCCAGGTCCAGCAGGTCGTCGTCGAGCAAAATACGCAGCTCGCCCACGAACCGCGCCAGTTCAACCGTGATTGTGTTGGCGGCGCGGTCCACGGAGAGCACCGCTTCGCGCGGGAGGGTCCAGGCTCTCCGCTCCTCAAGGATTACCCCCGCGCGCAACGCCTCTTGTACCAGCGCCAGGTGCTCGGGCAGCGTCTTCGCGGCCTGCATCTTCTGCATTACGGGATCGTTGAAGCGTTCGTTGTCCATCACGAACTTGCTGATCGGAGCGTTTCCCGCCGTGAGGAACCTGGTGGCCTCGACCCAGTACTGGCGCTGCACGGGCGCGTCCTCCACAGAGACGAAATCCAGCTTGGCGGGGCAACGTTGGCGGGATTGCTTCAGGAAGAAGTCGAGGATCTCGCCGTTCCGCTCCTGGAAGGCTTCGTGGCCGCGGCCGGGCAGGATTTCCACGCGCGCGGGGATGTGGGCTTGGGCGATGACTTCCTGTTCCTTCTTCAAGAGGGCCGCCGGGATCATCTCGTCCTGATCGCCGGCCAGCGCCCAGAGCGGCAGAGCGTGCAGGTTGCGAAAGAGCGGCGTGTCCGTCTCGCGCAAAGGCGCGCCGGAGCGCGAGACCGCCGCGGCGAAGTAGTCCGGGTAATTCACGGCGAACGTTTTGACGCCGATGCCGCCCATGCTGCAGCCCGAAAGATAGACGCGCTCCGCGTCCACACGGTACTGGCGCTCGGCCCAGCGCAGCGCGGCCAGAACCAGGGCGCGGCCAAACAGCGACGGCCCCCAGCCGTGCGGGCCGTGGCTGGTCGGGGCCACTATCAGGAACTGGTCCAGCGCGGCGGGCTTGGCGCCATCCTCCCAGAGCTTGATGTAGTCGCTGCCGTTGCCGTGGGAGCCGTGCAGATCAACGATCAGGGGCCAGAGGCGCGCGTGGGTGTAGCCCTGCGGAATCCGCGCCGTGACTGGAATTTGTTCCTTGGGAAAGCCCGGCACAGTGGCCTGGCCCTGCACGTAACCCGCCTTGGTCTCTTGCGGCTCGGCCTGCGGGACGTGCCCGCACCTTGCCACCGCGCGCAAAGCTGCCGGCGGCAGCGCCAGGGCCAGGACGCGCTCCAGCACTTTCGCCCGCGCCGGCGCCGGCGCCTCGAACAAATCGTCCATCAGGCGTTCGGCCTCCTGCACCCGCCGGGCCAGGTCCTCGTCGCCTTTCAGGTCGAGCTCTTTGTCATACCAGCGCTGCAAGTCCGCAACCGGCAGGCGCCGCCGGGAATCCGCCGGGGCCTTCTCCTCAGCCGCGCTAACAACCCCCACGACGAGAAACAGCAGCCACAGAGGACACAGAGGGCACAGAGGGGATTTTGCTGCTTTGTCCATGTTCTCTGTGTCCTCTGTGTCCTCTGTGGCAAACCAGTAGTAGGATACCCCGCCATCATTCCACAAACCAATAGCGTTTTCGTGTTGCCGAGTGTATATGATGTGTGTCACGGTTCATGATCGCGGGTCGGCTGGCGGCAAAATGAGGAGGTTTCCATGCGTGTTCGGATGTACCGGATTGCTCTGTGGACGGCGGTGTTGGTGCTGGGCGCAGTATTCTCCGCCCAGGGCGGGGAATTCTTCTTCAAGGACGGCGACAGCGCCGTGATTATCGGGGACAGCATCACCGAGCAGCATCTCTACAGCAACTACGTCGAGATGTGGACGGTCAGCCGCTTTCCGAAATGGAATATCACCTTCCGCAACAGCGGCATCGGCGGCGACACTTCGGGTGGCGGCAACGGCCGCTTCAAACGCGACGTCGTGGTCCATAAGGCCACCGCCATGACAGTGGATTTCGGCATGAACGACGGCGGCTATACCAAGTTTGAAGAAGGCCGCTACAAGAACTACATGAAGGGTTTGCAGGGCATGGCGGACCAGGCCAAGGCCGCCAACATCCGCGTCGCCTGGGCGACGCCCAGCCCCGTGGAGAAAGCTGAGGAGGGGCCCGCGATTCAAGGCTACAACGAGACCCTGGAGAAGTACTCCGCAGGCGTCCAGGAGATCGCGCAGAAGAACGAGGGGCTTTTCGTGGATCAGTTCCACCCCTTCATCGCGGCCCAGGACAAGGCGCGCGCAGAGAATCCGAAGGGCCGCATCGGCGGCGGCGATGCCGTGCATCCGGGTCCGCCGGGACAAGCCGTCATGGCCTGGGCCATTTTGAAGGGATTGAGCTTCCCCGCGCTGGTGTCCGCCGCGGAAATTGACGCCGCCGGCAACAAGGTCGTGAAAGCGGACAAGTGCGAAGTCACCAACCTGGCCGCCAAGGACGGCGGCATCAGTTTCCAGCGTCTGGATGCCGCGCTCCCGTTCTTCCCCAAAGAAGCGAAGCCCATTTTGAAATGGGTGCCGATCGAACAGGAGTTGAACGAATACACGCTGAAGGTGACGGGCCTCAAAGACGGCCAGTACGAAATTCTCGCGGACACGGTGAAGCTCGGCGAGCATACTGCCGCGGAATTGGCCGCGGGCGTCAATCTGGCCAGTGAAGCGTTGGCCGCCGGCCCGATTGCGGACCAGGTAAAGGCTGTCTGGACCGCGGTGCAGGAGAAGAACCGCACCTACCATGATAAGATCTTCCGTGGCATTGTCCTTGGCCCTGGCGTTCCGGATTGGCTAGAGATACCACCGGCGGAGGTCGAAGCCAAGAAGCAAGCCGCGATGGAGAAACGCATGGCCAAGGTCGTGGAACTGGATGCGGCGGTCCACAAGGCGCTCGAAATCAAGCCGCACCAGTTTGATGTTGTGCCCGTAAAGAAGTAGGCCGTTTGTGCCACGGATATGCCCTCGCATCGCGAGGGCTTATCCGTGCCCACCGTGGCTGCACGGATGAGGCCGGGCCAAACAAACGGCCCGGCCACATCCGTGGCACAAGCCCAAGCGGGCAAGGCGTGCAGATTGACACAGACGAACGCGGATACGAAGCGAACCATATTGGGGATTTGTTTCGCCGTGTTTTGCCAGGCCTCAATTGCCGGTGAGCCCGCCTTGCGCGCCGAAACGGGCGCGGCGCGGGCTGAGATCACGGCCTTAGGCTGGGACACCGAAGGTACCGGCCGCGAAAAGACCAATCTGCTGCGGCCCAACACAATGGTGGGGCTGCGCATTCGTTCCGTCGGCCAGTGGCGCGACGGCATCAATCTGCCCACGCGCGTGGGCGCGGGTGCCAAGGGAGACAAGTCGTATTGGCTCACGGTGGCCCCAGACGCTGAGGTCAACTGGCTCGTCCACGCGGCGGACGGAAAGTTGCGCCTGCTCTTCAGCGGCCTGGGTGCGGGACTGGGGAAGATTGACGGCTTCGAAATTGTCTTCCCCTTCGCGCCGGGCGTGACGCCCACCACGGTCCTGGCCAGCACCTGGAACGAAGACGGCAGTTTCCAACTGCCCGCGATCATCAGCGCGCCGGACTTCGGGCAGATGTGCCTGAGCGCCGAGTCCTCCGGCGCGCAGCGCGCAGCGGTGCTCAGGGGGCGCTTGGACGGCAGCCGCAAGGACAAGCTCGTCAACCTGGTGCTGGAACTGGCGCCGCCGCAGGCCGAAAGCGTCGAGAAGATCGAGCTGCAGCCTGTGGTGCTCCCTGCGCCGGCGGGCCTGGCTGACGCGGCGCTCTGGCCGCTGGCCCGCCGCGGCTGGTTCAACATCTGGCAGCCCAGCGCCATGTGGGGCGACCAAGGCAATCCGTTCAGCGCGCCGGCCGGAATACTCGCCAACAACGTCGTCAGCGACCCGGCAAGCTGCTCGCTCTGGTTTTACGCCGACCAGGCCTTTTGGACGCCGCAAGCCGCGCCTGGCGTGTCGCTGCTGCCGCTGGTGCGGCGCACTATCGAGTTCTGGCTGGACAAGCGCACGCGGCCGAGCGGCGAGGTCGTGTGCTACTGGGACTACGGCAATTTTCTGGACGCCAATGCCGGGCCGCTTATCGCGGCGTGGGACTACGTCGAGGCCGGCGGGGACGAGGAGTGGCTCAAGCAGCGCATCGGGAAGCTGGAGTTCATCGCCGACTTCCTCGCCAAACGCGATGTGGACGGCGACGGCCTGGTGGAGGCCACGCAGAGCGGCAACCGGGGCACGCTCAAGCAGCCCGCGCGCTCCTGCGCCTGGTGGGATGCGCTGAACTGCGGCCACAAGGACGCCTACACCAACGCGCTCATCTACCGCGCCTGGCGCTGCCTGGCGGACCTCGAAAGCAAGCTGCGGCGGACGGAGCAGCAGGCGCGCTATACTCAGCTCGCCGACAAGCTGAAAGCCGCGTACTGCAAGACGCTGCTCAATCCGGCCACCGGCTGGCTGGCGTGGTGGAAGAGCAGCGACGGCGAGCTGCACGATTACGCCTCGCCCGTGGTCAACGGCCTGGCGATCGAGTACGGCCTGGTCGAGCCCGCACTGGGCCGCGAAATCCTGGCGCGGCTGCGGAAGAAAATGGCGGACGTGGGCTTCACGCGTTTCGACTTGGGCGTGCCGCCGCAGCTTGTGCCGGTGCTGCGCAGCCGGGTGGGGAATAGCTCGGGCAGGTAAATGGCGTAGCCGCCGAACAGCGAGAGCTGGGCGAAACCCATGAGCGGGATCATCCAGAAAATGTCGCTGATGG
>JBEKKG010000620.1:0-5062 GCA_050010835.1 Planctomycetota bacterium | reverse complement strand
ATCGGCTTCTCCTACCCCGTGGTGCCGAAAGGCAAGGCGCGCATCCGCACGCAGATTTCCGCGGCGCATTCGCAGGAGGACCTGGCCTTGGCCATCACGGCTTTCGCGGCAGTGAAGGAGGAACTGCGCATCTAAGTTTTGTGTTCCCCCTCCCCTTGCGGGAGGGGGTAGGGGGAGGGCTTCAGCCTGAGCCGAGACTGTAATGGCGCCGTTTCATAAGTCCCATTCTTCCCATTCCTCCCATAGCACGTGGGGCGGGCGTATCAGCAGGGCGCGCCTGAGCAAGTCATTCCGCCTTCTTCACGGCGTAGAGTTGGTTCGCCGTGGCGATGTACAGCGTGCCGTTGGCGGCCACGGGCGTGGCGGTGATCGGACTGCCCAACTCCACCGTGCTGAGGATCTTCTTCTCTTTGCTCGCCGCCAGCACCCAGAAGTCCCCACGGCGCGAGCCGATGTAAACCTTGCCGTCGGCCGCCAAAGTGGAGGCCCAGATTTCGCCGGAGGTCTGATGCACCCAGCAGGGCTTGCCCGTCTCGGCGTCCAGGCAGTGGACCTTGCGTCCTACCTCGGCAATGAAGACCAGGCCGCCGCTGATCGAGGGCGTGGACATGCAGTGGTTCTGGAACTCATAGGACCACACTTCGCCCGTCTTGGTGATGTCGCCGGTCCCGGTGGCGTCAATACATTTCAGCCAGGCCTGCGGCTTGCCCCACCACATGTCGCCGCCCGCGGCCACGTAGACGCGGTTCTTGTAGAAGACCGGCATGCCTTTGATGTTGCTGGGGCTGACTTTGCGGTTGCCCTGATACTGGCGGATATCTTCCTTTGGGGCCGCCGGGTCGCAGTCGAACTGCCAGACTTTCTTCAGCTTGGCGATCTGGCCCGGCGGCGGGGCGTCCTGGAGCGCCTCGAACGCATAGCACACGCCGTTGCCGCCGCCGAAGAAGATCAGCGTCCGGCCGTTGACCTCGCCCAGTGCCGGCGACGACCAGGTGCTGTGGACGATGTTCAGCCCAATGTGTTCGTCATCCTGCGCCAGCAGGCGGCCGGTCGTCTTGTCGAGAACGACCAGGCTGGGCGCCTCCGGCGCGCGTATCCTGGCGTGCGCGCTGTCTATGCCGTTGTTGCTGTTGACGTACAGGAACTGGCCGTGGATGAGGACCGAAGCGCACGGGCCGTCGTGCTGATGCACGCCCAGCTCCTTGGGCATGTCGAAAAGCCAGAGGATATCGGCGTCCTTGGGCCCGGTTTCCATCGGCGTCTGGCCCGGCGGAGTCATGTGCCTGCCTTCGTCCAGATAAGGCCCCTGGTTGCCGTCAGCCAGGCCGTGAATGTCGAGGCACACGACTTCGTCGCGATTGGTCAGCATGTAAACCCGGTCCCCCTCGACAGACGGGGTCGAGCACATGCCGACGCCCGGCCAGTCGAGCATGCGGATGTCTTCGTCGCGAAAGATGGGGAGATCGCTGCCGCGCTTGGGGACGACGAGTTGCCAGCAGAAGCCGCCGTCGCTTTCCTCGAAGCACATCAGCACTCCGCGGTCGCCGTGATGCCGCGGGTCGCGCGGCACGCTGTTGTTGGTGCCAATGAACACCTTGCCGACGGCGACTGCCGGCGTGGCGTAGGAATCCGTGCCCAGCTTCACCAGCCACTTGACGTTCTTTTTGGTCTGCGGGTCAAAGGCCTCCGGCAGCCCCGTTTCGTCAGAGACCATGTTGCGCGTGTAGCGCTGGCCCCACTGGGCCTGCTCGCTCGTCAGGGCCCCGCTCGCCGCGCTCCAGAGCAAGAGAAGGACGGTGGCCGCCTTTGCCGGATTCATAACTGTTATCATACCGCACGCCCAAAGCCTGCAACTGGAGGCGGGAAAAACCGAAATCCCAGCCGCGCGCAGTATACACCGCTTGGCAATCCAATGGTATATGATAGATTCACCTTAGGAAGGGAGTCTCTGGCCTTAAGGACTGCGTTAGAGTGAACAATGACGATCCGGCCGCAAGCGGCCTGTTTGAGGAAGAGAGCACAGGGGAGCGCGAACCGGCGCCGGTGGTGTTGCTCCCGCTGGCCGTGGACGTTGACACGCCTATTCCGGCGTTGCGCGATATTCGCGCGCAGATGGTCAAGCTGGACGCGAAAGCAGACGCCCAGCCGGGCGGGGGCGGGGCGGACGGGGCGGATGACGAAGACAAGACCGTCGTGGTCTTGGCGGACCCCGAAGGGCTGGCGCCCCAGCCGGCGATGCTCAGCCCCGCGGCCTTCGCTTTGGCTTCCCTCTTCAACGGGGAGCGTTCTGCACGGCAAGCGGCCGAGGAACTGGGCGCACAGGTCGGCCAACCCGTCTCGCCCCAGAACGTTCTGGAATTGCAGCGCAAGCTCGACGAGGCGCTCTTCCTGTACAGCGAGCATTTCGGGAAGACTGTCCGGCGCATGTTGCGCACCTACCTGGACAAGAGCGTCCGTCCGGCGGTGCATGCCGGCACCGCTTACCCGGCCGCCCCGGAGCAGTTGCAGCATACAGTCGCGGGCTACTTCAGCGCGCCGGACGGGCCTGGCGCTCCGTGGGAAGAGCGGCCGGCTGCCACGGCCGCCGCACTTCCCGGGAAGGCGCCGCACAAGGTGGCCGGCGATACGGTCCGCGCGCTCATCCTGCCGCACATTGATCTGCGCGTAGGAGGTGCGACCTACGCGCATGGTTATGCCGAACTGCTGCGCCACTGCCAGGCGGACCTCTTCGTCATTCTGGGAGTCGCGCATCAGGCCGAGGCCGGCGGTTCGTATTACGTTTCAGTGAAAGACTTCGCCACGCCGCTGGGGCCGGTGAAGACCGCGCACGCGATTGCCCGCCATTTGCAGGCCGGGGCGGATACCGAGCCCGTCATGGCCGAGTTGGCGCACCGCACGGAGCACTCGGTCGAATTCCAGGCTGTCCTGCTGGCGGCGACGCTGGCGCGCTACAAGCGGGACTTCGAGATCGTGCCCGTGCTCTGCGGGCCGGTGGAGACCTTCCTTGCTCAGGAGAGCGCGCCCATGTCGGCGCCTCCGTTCAAGGAGTTCACCACGGCCTTGCGCGAGGAGCTCGACGGCTCCAAGCGCAAGTGGTGCGTGCTGTGCAGCGTGGACTGGAGCCACGTGGGGCCTGAGTTCGGCAACAGCACTATGATGACCCCACGCCTGCTTCCGCCGATGGAACGCTACGACCGCAACCTGCTCAAGCTCGTGGGGCGTCTGGATCTTGAGGGCTTCTACAGGGAGATCGCGCGCACCCAGAATTCCCGCCACGTGGACGCGGTGATGTCCGTGCTGACCATGCTGCGGACCTGCGAGGGCCTGCTCAAGCACGGGCGCCTGCTGCACTACGATCAGATGCTGAAAGAAGGCTCGCACAGCGCGGTGTCGTATGCAGCCATGGCGTTTGAGTGAAGAACCAAGGCCTCAAGCCTGAAGCCTGAAGCCTCAAGCCTCCTCAGGGCACGGTCTCCAGATTCTCGGGCACGTCTTCCAGGCGCACGGTGGGAATCTGCGCCCAGGACCAGGATTCGTCGGGCGGGCCGTTCTCTTTTGAGAAGCGATGGGCCCATTTGGCTTTGAATTTCAGCCCGTTCTTCACGGTGAGATAGGGATAGTTCAGCGTTCCGGTGCGGCCGGTGGTCACGTTCTCGAAATGGTACAACTCCACGCTGGGCTCATACCGGCACAGATAGCCCAGTTCGCGGACGCGGTAGCAGTAATCAATGTCCTCGAACTGTACTGGCGAGAAGCGCTCATCCAGCGGCCCCACGCGGCGCGCAACCGCGGCTTGCACCATCCACGCGGCGCTGATGAGCGTCTGGCAATCGCGCGGCGCGTTGTAAGCGGGCTCGCCGCGCGGCCGGCCGCGGCCGCGGAAGATGACGCGCCCGCCAGTGGTCACCTCGCAACCCGCGCACTGGATCTCGTGCGGCGGCAGGGCGTAGAGCAGCTTCGGCCCCACGACGGCGAGGCCGGCTTCGGACTCCAGCGCCGCGCGCAGCCGCTCCAGCCACGAGCGTGTGCGCACCACCACGTCGTTGTCGAGGAACACCCAGTAGCGCCCGCTGAGCAGCTCCAGCCCGCTGTTGCGGCCTGCGATTGCGCCGGCGTTCTTCTCAAAACGCCGAACCTGCACCGCGATGTCCTGCCCCCGCGCGCGGGCCGTGGGGTGACTAGCCGATGCGGAATGCCATCAACAGGAGCCGGATCAGGATGAGGGCCCAGCCCGCGAGGAGGATGATGAGCGCCACCTTACGCGCGGCGGATGTGAGGATGACGAACACGGTGAGCAGGGAGAGGAATCCGATGGGCTCGGCGAGCGTCGAGAGGTTCTTTACCGAGGGGAGGATGTACTGCACGAGCTGGACGATTCCCTTCCCGACGTAGCGCGCGGACGTGCTGAGAAACCCGAAGATCTGTGTGAGCAGGTCCGGTGAGTTCACGGGGAACCCCTCCCGGGCGCAGTATACTCCGGCGGCCCGCCGTCGAACAGTACTTCACCGCTTCGCGCGGATCGTGTATACTGGGCGGTACATGGCCGCAGACGCAGCTCTTCCTTCGCCGAGACGAATCGACCGCGCGGAAGCCCTCTCGGATCTCAGGAGGGTGCAGGCTGCCGGGCAGGTGCCCCGGGCCCTGGATTCGCTGGCTGCCCCCCTTGCCGTGCTCAACGCCCGGCGCCAGGTCATATTCGCCAACAAGGCCTTCCAGGACTTCGCCCGCGGCGCGAGCATGGACGAGATCTGCGGCAGCAGGCCGGGAGACGTCCTCGGATGCGTGAATGCGCACCACGGGTGCGGGGACTGGGAGGGCTGTGGATTCTGCGGTGCGCGGCAGGCGATCGGTGAGACGCAGAAGACGGGCCAGCCGGCGGCGCGGGAGTGCCACATCACGGTGGATGCGCCGGAGAGCCCACCGGCACGCGACCTGCTGGTGAGGACGACTCCATTCGAGATTGCCGGCAGCGACTACGTGATGGTCAATTTCAGCGATATCAGCGACCTGAAGCGCCGCACCGCCCTCGAGAGGATATTCTTCCACGATATCCAGAACACGG
>JBEKKG010000619.1:0-5068 GCA_050010835.1 Planctomycetota bacterium | reverse complement strand
CAGGCGACCTGGCCGGACAGGGCGGAACCATCCCGGCGGGCGCCATTGACGTGGGTTTTGTCTCCTATCGCGTCCAGCGTGTCACTATGGAGGGCTCGGTCTACACGATCAAACCGCGGCTCATCATGCCGCTGAACACCGTGGACATGCCCAAGGACATCGCGCGGCGCTTCTGGCTCACCATCAAGACGCCCGCCGACGCCAAACCGGGACTTTACACCGGCAAGGTGGCGATCAAGCCGGAGAAAGGCAGCGCGGCCGAGGTCCCGCTGGAGTTGACCGTCCGCAACGGTACGCTCGACCCCGTGGATATCCCCGCCGGCCCGTGGAGCTACACCATTGGCATCCCCTGGTATGGCGACGATCCCGCCGCCGCCGCGTTCAACCACCAGATGTCCCTCAAGAGCCTGCGCAAGCTGCGTGAGTACGGGTTCACCACGTTCAGCGGCCTGCCAGTCCTGACCTACAAGGGCTTCAAGGACGGCAAGCCCGTGATTGACTTTACTGTCGGCGACGCGCAGATGAAGATGGCCAAGGAAGCCGGCTTCACTATGCCTGTGATTACATATTGCGACTTCAACGGCCTGAACTTGTACTACCAGAGCACCGAGCAGATGAAGCAGGCGGGCTTCAAGGACTACAGCGAGTTCATCAAGGCTGTCTTCGGCGCAGTCCAGCAGCACGCGGACGAGAACGGCTGGCTGCCGGTGTACTGGAACCTCGGCGACGAGCCCATTGGCGACGACCTGAAGCGCTCCGCGGAGAACGCCGAAGCGTATCGCAAGGCTTTCGCGAAGGGGCCGCCCTTCTTCACCGCGGCCAGCAGTTACGATGGCAAAGACGCCAACGATCCGCACTTCCGCCTGGGCAAGGCGCTCCACGTGGCAGACTGGAACGGCCACAGCGAAGACTCCATCAACTTGCTGCACCAGATGGGCAGCGACTGGGCGTTCTACAACGGCGGGAACCGCTGGACCTACGGCGTCTACTTGTACAAGGCGGCCAAGCAATTCAACCTTAAGTTCCGCCTCTCCTGGCATTGGAACGCCACCGCGGGCGATCCGTATTACGCGCTCGACTGCCGCGAGGACGACTACGCCTGGTGCAACGCCACGCCCGACGGACAGCTTGTTCCGGCCATTGACTTTGAGCAGCTTCGCGAGGGCCTCGACGACTACAGGCACATGCTGACGCTCGCCCGCCTGGCGAAAGAGAAAGCGGGCACACCGGCGGCCCAGGCAGGCGAGGAACTGCTTGCGGCGCGCCTGGCCGCTTTCAAACTCGGCCAGCGCGAGCACGACCCGCTCTTCGGGCCGGAGGATTGGAAAGCTTTCCGCCGCAAGTTGGCCGATGCCATCGAGGCGCTGCGGAAGTAGGACAGCCTTTCCAGGCTGTCCGGATCCCGACCTGTCGGGAAAAAGCCTGCCCTGCCGTTCCACAGTTTTCGCAACGTGGGTGCCGAAATCACAAGACGCTGTGCCTTGGGCGTTCCAGAGCTACGGGTGCGTTCTTTCGCACGGGGTTATTCCGTGGCTTCGACTTCCACCGTGGCGCTGGCGATATTCCCTCCCCAGATTTCGACTTTCTTCCCGTCAGAGGTCTGCCCCGGGCCGCCGGTCTCCATGTACACGCCCGTAATTCTGTAGACGCCAGGCTTGCTGGTATCCAAGCCAAGTTCTTTGAGCGACTGCGTGGTCTGGCCTTCGAACCATTTGGGCAGGACATAAGAGCGTTCTGGCGTTATCTCGATGAGCTGCGGGGCGTTCTTGTCCCATTGCCGTTGTTCGGGCTTGCGCAACAAGCGCGAGTTGCCATCAGGCGTGACGACGAGATAAGCACTGTTGCGATAGCCCTTGGAGTACTTGCCGTCCCAGACAAATGTGGAAACACGCCAATTGCCAGGGTGTTCCCAGGAAAAACTTTTGACCACTTGGAACACCAGTTTGAAATCCATCGGAATGTCCGCGCCGGCCTTGATTCTTCGTTCCTTGGGCGTGATGACGGCAGACAATCCATCCACGACATCGCTCCAGGGGCCGTCGAACGTCTCTGTCCACATGTTCCAAGAATCCGCGATTGTGCCGGCAGGACTGAAGTGTGCCAGCGAGGCCTTGACCCGCTCCGCCTTTGGCACAGTGGCAAAGGCGAAGATCCATGAGGCGAAGGGCCACTCGGGCGCCTCCTCGTCTGTCGTGACCTGAGGACAGGTCAGCAGGAAGCGGACTTCTGATTCCTTCACATTGCTCGCGACCCAATGGCAATGAAATGGTGTCCCATCGCCGCAGGCAAAGGCACCCACGACCAGGTCCCGGCTGAAATCCGGTTGGGCGAGCGGGTTATTCGCCGGATCTTTCCAGCCCAAGCCCGCCAACGCCTCGCGAATCTGCTCCCAACGTTGCGGCGAACGCACGATAAGAAAGCCCCTGTGGCCCATGACTTTGGGAGCCCCCTTAATCTCGCCGGTTATAAACGGACCC
This sequence comes from Planctomycetota bacterium, assembly GCA_050010835.1. Classification (GTDB taxonomy): domain Bacteria; phylum Planctomycetota; class SZUA-567; order H5-PLA8; family H5-PLA8; genus JAPLOD01. The sequence goes on along the minus strand of JBEKKG010000619.1, from coordinate 2,591 downwards.
GCGCCCGCCGCACCGGGATCTTCGAAACCCTCCTCTTCCGCCGCAAAGGGAGCAGTCATGCCGGCCATGCCGGCAATCACCAACACCGCCGCTGCAAACATCACTTTTGAGTTTGGCGCCATACTGGTTCCTCCCCTGTCAGCGGACATGCTAACCCAACAGTTAGACGCCGGCACCCGTCCCTGGTTTCCTGTTTTCCTGTTTTCGGCCACCGTTTTCCCGGACAGCGGGGGGCTGGGCCGCCCGCAAGATACTTCCAGAAGAAAAGGGCAGTTTCCTGTTCTTCTGTGCCCTTTAAGTGTTTGATTCTCTGGTGAGAACCCGGTGTTGAGGCGTCCTCATCCCTGGGAGCAGTTTGCCGGAAAGGGCCTTCTTACGAGAAAATCAAGAGTTGATTCTTCCGCAAAAACCTGCCTTTAGAGTGAACCTGTGGCATAACGATTGCACTAAAATAGGCGCTGTGGGGGGCGGGGAGGCTGGGTGTTTCGACGCAGCGATTCGCAGGGGCTTCCGAGAGGTAGCTTATCCGGGCCCCGTGGTCAGGGCAACAGGGTTGTGTCTTGCCACCGCTTTTGAGTCTGGATTTTGGGAAGGAACGAGTTGAGCAGAGCAACTAAACCAACTACCGGGGGGAGCGTTGGTTGAGGGCTCTTCAGGTTCGCCGAGAAAGGCCAGGCAACATGTCCATAGGCAAGACAGCTCTCCTGATTCTGGCGCTGGCAATCAGTGAATTCAGCGCCGGAGGTACGGCCCGCGCTCAAGAAGCCCTGCCTGCGAACGCCAAGGCCCAGAATCTGGGGCCGCTGGCCTACACGCTGGATGCGCGGCTGATTCCTGCTGTGAACGCGGTGCGCGCGGCCGCCAGCACCGACGCCCAGGCAGCTCTGGACATCAAGAGCGCGCATGGGCGGGCCCTGGCACCCACAGCCCAAGCGGAGCATTTGGCCATCCGCATAGATGCGCCTGTCAACGACGCGCTGCTGGCACAGATCCGGGCTGCCGGCGCGGTTGTCACTCATTCCGCTCCCCAGTGGAACACCGTGTGCGCCACAGCGACGGTTTCCCAGATTGACGCTCTGACTCGGATTGAAGCAGTGCGCAGCATCATGCTTCAGGCTGGAAAGCGCCGGCACCAGCAGGGCAGTACAGCCAACCAAGGCGACGGCGTCATGAATGCCGACAAGGTCCGCGCGACGTTCGGAGTGACCGGCAAGGGGCAGAAGATAGGCGTGATCTCGGATTCCGTGACGGACACCTCCGCGGTGCGAGGCAACTCCTACAAGGTATCCGGCAGTGTGCCCAACGCTGCCGTTACCGGCACGGTGCCGCAGGGAACCGGAGACCTGCCCCCCAGCTTCCAAGTCGTGGACTTCGGCCCCGGCCAAGGCACGGACGAAGGCGAGTTGATAATGGAAGTGATATATGACGTGGCCCCCGGGGCGGCCCTGGCGTTCGCCTCTGCTGGCAATGACCAGACGGCGATGGCCAGCAATCTACTGGCGCTGCGAACCGAGGCCAACTGCACTATCACCGTGGATGACATCGCGTTCTTTGACGAACCGTTTTTCCAGGATGGCCCGATTGCGCAAGCCGTCACCACCAATTTCAACGCGAGTGTGCTGCTCTTCTCCGCAATTGGAAACGATGGCGCCAATGGGATCTTAACCACGTACAACCCCATCAACTCCACGGTGGACGACCTGCAAGACCCGCCCTCTGGGAACTGCTTCCACAACTGGGGCATCGGCACGGCCACGCCTTCGTTTCTGCCGATCTTCCTTCCCGCAGGCGACGAGTTGATCGTGATCCTCCAGTGGAACCAGCCGTATCAGAGCTATGGGCTGGGCAGCGGGTCGCAGGCTGACCTGGATTTGTATCTGTACGCCACTAACTCTACCAGTGGGCGGGTGCTGTCCAAAAGTGCGACACCCCAAGGCAAAGCGGGCAGTCCCTCCGGCGACCCCTATGAGATAATAGACTACGTCAATATGGGCGGGGACAGAACAGTTTATCTGGCCCTCAACCACTACCAGGGCGTGCGAGGCAACGTCATGCGCCTGGTCGTAAGCGATGTCTCAGGCGGCACCTTGAGCTTTCCGGCAGGGGGGGTCAACGGCATCAGCGCTTACGGGCATCCCACCACGCAGGCTTGCATCGGAGTCGGCGCGATATTCTGGCAAGATGCGCAGAACAACATCCTGCGCCCCGAGAGTTACAGTTCCGAGGGCGGCATGGGCGCCGCCGGCGTGCCGTATTACTTCGACACCTCCGGCAAGGCGCTGGCGGGTGCGCCGGTGACGGTGAGCACGCCGCTCATCGTGGCGCCCGACGGGGTGGATACCTCGCTCCAAACGGATTTCCTGGGGACGTCCTGCGCGGCGCCCAACGCGGCCGCGGTGGCGGCGTTGTTGCTGCAAGCCGCCCCGGGCACCTCTCCGGCGAAGCTTACCGCAGTGCTCAAATCGTCCGCGACAGATTGCACGGCCGCGCCGGCCAGCCCCGGCCCGGACGCCTTTACGGGCTGGGGTTTGATAAACGCCCTCGCTGCGGCCCAGGCGTTGTCAGTAGCCTCCCCGGCGCCCTCAATCACC
>JBEKKG010000618.1:0-7088 GCA_050010835.1 Planctomycetota bacterium | reverse complement strand
ATGCCGTCTTCGGTCATGCCGTATTGGATGGCCAGTTCCCGCCGCGACAGGCCTTGAGCGTAGTGCTGGTTCAGCAACTGGCGTTGTTTCTCGCCCAACAGTTGCAGGCAGCCGCGCAAGGCCTCCAGGTACTCCGAGCCGTCGTCGGCACGCAGGAACTCCGCGCTCCAAATGGCCTCCGCCTTTTCCAGAAAGCTGTCATCCACATGCACCTTTCTGGTCCGCAGCCTGCGGCAATGCGCCAGGAACAGATTGCGGGCAATGCGGCGCAGCCAGGCCGCCTGCACCCGCGGCTCGGAACTGGCCGGCTGGTTCATGCTCTTGAGCGCCGCCAGAAATGTGTCCTGAAACAAGTCTTCGGCTTCCCCGCTCCTTTCCGCCCCCAGAAAACGCAGATAGCGATAGACCCCCGCTCCGTGTTCCTGGATCATGGTTTCGAGTTCAGAGGTGCTCAAGGGCGCGGCACTCATCGTGAACTCCACTATAACAGTTTCCCTGCGAGGAATAAAGGGTGCAGAAAAGCGCGGGGCTTGTGGTGCGGGCATCTTGCCTGCACACGTGGGGAGCGGACAGGGTGCAGGCAAGATGCATGCACCACAAATGCAACCCAACTGACATAGACCCCCGCCCGTCTACTCGGCGCCGGCGACCTTGACGTTCTGAATGCGCATCGTGGGCATGATCATGCCCGGCTCCTCCCGGTAGTCGGAAGATATGGCATCCAGATTGTTCAGCAGATCGAAGATCGTGGTGCCCAGCATCGTATTCTTGAGCGGGTAGGCAAGTCTGCCCTTCTCGATCTTATAGCCGAAGTCCACAGTGGCGGAGATGTCTCCGGTCACGGGGTGCGGCATGAGGAATCCCACGTTGACGTAGATGCCTTCCGGCGTGCCCGCGAGGATCTCCGCGGCCGTGGCGTTGCCGAGCACTGCCACGACGTTAGTCGGCATTACGTTGCCCGACCGGCTGCCGTGCCCGGTGTTCTCCTCGTGCGCCTTGTTGGCCGTGTAGGAGCCGTGGAGATGGTTAGCCAGTATCCCTTCTTCCACTACGGTAACGCGCTTGCGCACGGCGCCCTCGCCGTCCCGCGCGCCCGACGCCATGCCTCTGGCGATGAGGCCATCGTCGCGGAGCGTCAACAGTTTGGCGCCAATGCGCTGGCCGCGCTTGCCCACGAGATAGGAGCGTTTGCGCTGGATGTTCTCGGCGCCGGCGCTGAAGCAGAGACCCCAGAACAGCCCGCGTGTGGCCAGGGGCCCCAGGATGACCGGCAGCGTCGCGCTCCTGGTATTGCGCGAGTCGAGGAAGGCCACTGCTTCCCTGCACGCCTTCGCGCCGATGCCCTGCGGGGCAAAGTCGTTCTTGATGCGGGCACAGTCGAAATCGTAGAACGAGCCGACTTTGTCACCCCGCCTCACAATGCAGAAAATCCCGATCTCGACATTGGTGCTCTGCCGTGCGGCCTCGATGCCCAGCGAATTGACCAGTGCCCGCTCTGAAACGCTCAGTTGCGCCCCGCCTTGCACCATGACATCCGGGCAGACCTCCCGGGCGCCGTCAATCTCCGCGGCGCACAGCCGGATCAGGTCGGCGGCGCTGAGTTCGGCGACGCCCTGGTCGTACAGCCCCGGCACTTCCTGGCAGGCAGCAGGGCCCGGCAGAGTCACGAAGTCCGGATCGGGCTGGGCCAGCTTGGCCGCCGCGGCCGAACGGCGCGCCGTCTCCAGGACGCCCTTCAGGTCAAAGCCGGAGGAGTTCGAGGACCCCGTGGCGCCTTTGACGATCGAACGCACGGAGACCGACGCGCTGTCGTTCTCCTTGGCGTCGTGGATGCCGTTCTTCTCCACGGTGATCGCGATGCTCCGCTCGGCGCTGATTTGCACGTCCACCAGTTCAGCGCCGTGCTTGAGGGCCTCGCGGCAGGCCTGCTTGGCCAGTTCCAGAAGCTCCGACATCGTCCCCTCCCTCTATCCTGTATTTCGCACCACTCTTTCAACACAGAGGACACAGAGGGAGAACTGAACAGGTGAGGAGGGTGACGCTCGTCACCCGTTCACCTCTTCACCCCCTCACCTCTTCACCCCTCCACCCCATCTGCGTCCTCTGTGTTTAGAAACCCGGTCTATTCCTGGCCGCCGACGACGACTTCCTTCACGCGCACATGCGGACCGCCCGCGTTGATGTGCATGCCCTGTCCAGACTTGCCGCACATGCCCGGCAGCAGGAACTTCAGTTCGTTGCTGAGCGCGTCAATGTTCAGGAGCGTCTCCAGCGTCATGCCGCTGAAGGACACGTCCCGCAGATGCTCGGCAAGCTGCCCCTTGCGGATCATCCAGCCTTCGCCGGCGTGGCAGGTGTACTGGCCCCGCTCGCAAAAGACGTACCCCCAGTGCCCGCCCTCCATGTAAATGCCGAGGTCAATGCCCTTCAGCAGCTCCTCGAAGGTCAGCTTGCCGGGCGCGAAGTAGGTGTTGCTCATCCGCACCACGGGCAGGCAGTGCGCATCCATCGCGCGCCCGCTGCCGTTGGGCGCCACGCCGAAGCGCGCCGCAGTCTCCAGCGAATGCATGTAGCCCTTAAGGACGCCGTTCTCGATGATCGTGCGCTTTCTTCCCGGCGTGCCCTCGGAGTCGTAACGGTAGGAGCCGTTCAGCTTCGGGATGGTGGCATCGTCTATGATGGACACGAGCGGCGACGCAATCTGCGTCCCGAGTTTGCCGGCGATGATGGACTCCCCGGAGAAGACCAGGTCCGCTTCGGCGTTGTGGCCGAGCGCCTCGTGGGCCAGCAAGCCCGCAATGTCCGGATGTACGACAATCGGGAACTTGCCCGAAGGCGCCCGCCGCGCGGTCAGCAGCGCGACCGCCCGCCGCGCCGCCTTCCCGGTGAATTCCGCGGGCGTAATGCGGTCGAGCAGCTCGACGCCGGCCAGTTCGGAGAAATGCTCGTGCGCCATCTGGCGCACCTCGCCGTCGGCGGCCGTCATGGCTGTCCAGAGCGACGTGCGGATGACCTCCTGCTCGACGAAAGTCCCGGCCGTGTTGCAGACAGTCTCCCGTGTCCACGCATCGTTGTAGCCGACCAGCGTGTTGCAAAGCTTGCCGCCCGCGCAAGCAATCCCCGCCTGTTCGTAGGCCAGGACCCGCTGCATCTTCTCCTGCAGCGAAAGGGCTTGCGGCGGCCTTTCCACCACGGCCCGCACCGTGTCCACGACCGGCTGGATCGCGCCGACAACGCCCGGCTCGCCGACCTTCACCTTGGATGCCACCGCCATGGCCAGCGCGGCTTCCAAACAACGGTCCAGGGAGTCGCCATCGGTCACCTCGCTGGAGGCGAAGCCCCAGGCGCCTTCATTGAGGACGCGCACGCCGGCCGCCGTGCTGCGGCCCTGGCTGATTTTGTCAGCTTTGCGGTCCTGGACGTTGATCGAGGTGCGATCTGTCTCGAAGAGCCGCACGTCCATGAACTGGACGCCGCGCCGCTTGGCCTTGTCTCGAAGCTGTTCCAGCATCTGCTTCATGTGCAGTCCTTTCGCGATGTCCGCCTCGCTCTGCGATCAGGTCACACCATCCTCTACACCGTCGTCTGCTTTCTGGCATGTATCTTTTGAGCTTAAGGCATTAGGCTTTAGGCTTTGTTCGTTGGCTCTTGGCCATCATTGTCTGGAATCTGGGGTTGCAGCCATGCCTGCTTTGCCTGAACACTTCACTCATCCCCTCGACCGCGCGGCCCTGGAAAAACTGAAGTCCGTGCCGCTCTTTCCTTCGTGCGTCAAGGCTTTCATGAAGGTGCTGCCGGAGCGCTTCTGGCACGGCTGGAACATGGCCAACAAGGTACGCCTGGGGCCGCAGCAGCTTCCGCAAATCTACCGCCACCTCCCGCCCATCTGCAAAGCTCTGGGCATCGCGGAGCCTGAGTTCTACCTGCAGATGAATCCGTTCCCCAATGCGTACACCTACGGCGACAAGCGCGTGTTCGTCACGGTCACCTCGGGCCTGGTGGAGTGTCTTGAAGAGGACGAAGTGCACTCGGTGGTGGCGCACGAATGCGGGCACATTGTCTGCCAGCATGTGCTGTACCGCACTATGGCGGAACTGCTCGTTTACGTGGGCGCGAGGATCTTCGGTCCGCTGGCCGCCCTGTCCATGCCGGTGCGGCTGGCGCTGCTCTACTGGGTGCGGCACAGCGAACTTTCCGCCGACCGCGCGGCCGCGGCGGTGATGCACGGCCCGCGGCCGGTGATACATTCTTTTGTGCGGCTGGCCGGCGGGCCGAAGGCGATTACTGAGGACATCAATCTGCAGCTCTATGCACAGCAAGCCGCAGCCTACGACAAGCTGCTGGACTCCAAGTGGGACCAGTTCCTGCAAGGACTGGCGGTGATGAGCCAGACGCACCCCTTCCTGGCCGTGCGCGCACGGGAGATCGCGGGCTGGTGCAAGACCCAGGAATTCCGCGACGTAATGCTGGAACTCGACGGCCTGAAATCCGCGCGCCGCTGCCCCAAGTGCAAGCAGCCCCTGGCCCCGGAACGGAAGAATTGCACATTCTGCGGTGCGAAGGTGACGATGCGGGCGGCCAAAAGACGCGCGCGGAAGTAGCAGGGCTTGAACCCAAACATGAACAGACCATTCGACATTGCGGGCAGGATTCGCAGCTTCAGATACGCCTTCAGGGGCCTATCCGCAATGGTGAAGTCTCAGCACAATGCCTGGATACATGCGCTGGCCACAATCCTCGTCTGCGCGGCCGGGATCTTCTGGCGGATCACACGGGAAGAGTGGTGCTGGGTCATTGTGTCAATCATGGCAGTCTGGACTGCCGAGGCGCTTAACACGGCGCTTGAATTTCTGGCTGACGCCAGCAATCCCAATTTTCATCCGCTAGTCGGCAAGGCCAAGGATGTCGCGGCTGCCGCGGTGCTGATTTCGGCTATGGGAGCTGCTGTGATTGGGATACTGGTCTTTGGGCCGTACCTGGCGAGCCCAACGGCAGCGGCGCAGGACGCACACAGGTGCTTTGCAGGGCCACGGCCCGCCCGGTCTGCGAAGCTTCCAGCGCGGCATGCATCACATCCAGCACGTGGAAGGCCAGCTCGCCGCTGGCGCGGTGCAGCCGTCCGGAACGGAGCGCGTTGGCCATATCCGCAACGCCCAGGCCCCGGCTGTTCTCGGCGTAACCGAAGGCCAGCGGCATTTCAGACCATTGCTGCGCGCCGGCGCGCTTGATGCGCACAGGCCCGCCAAAGGTATTCGGGTCGGGGACGCTCAGAGAGCCGGCGGTGCCGTAAATCTCCAGGCGCGGGGTTTCGTGCGCCCAGACGTCGAAACTCGTGACCAGCGTGGCAATCGGACCGGCGGCGAAGTCGAGCACGGCCGCGATGTGGGTGGGCGTTTCCACTTTCATCAGCGTGCCGAACTTGGGCTGGCTGGTGATCATCCGCTCGGGAAACGTAACGCGCGCCGAACCGCTCACGCGCCGCACCGGCCCCAGCAGGGCGAGCAGGGCCGTCAGGTAATACGGTCCCATGTCGAAGAGCGGTCCCGCGCCCTTCTGGTAGACGAATTCGGGGTCGGGGTGCCAATTCTCCGGGCCGTGCGACAAGAAGAAGGCCGTCGCAGCGACGGGTTGTCCGATCCAACCGTCATCGAGCAGCTTGCGGCAGGTCTGGATCCCGGCGCCCAGGAAGGTGTCGGGCGCGCTGCCCACACGCAGCTTGCGCGCCTTGGCCGTGTCCAGGATCGCTTGTCCGTCTTCGCGCCTTACCGCCAGAGGCTTCTCGCCGTAAATGTGTTTGCCGGACTCAAGCGCGGCCAGGGCAATCCCGGCGTGGGCCAGTGGAATCGTCAGGTTGATCACGATCTCTATGTCCGGCCTCTCGAACAACTCCTTGACGGAGCAGGCCGCGGGCACTCCGAATTCCTTGGCCTTGGCCTCCGCACCAAGTTTTAATATTGCCGGCCAATCCTGCATCTGGCGCGCCAAATCGGCCTTCTCAAAATAATAACACCAGGTATGGGCCGGTTCTGTCCCAAAGGTGGCCGGATCAGGTGATCTTGTACCATCTCCAAGGGAAATCTCAGCCAGGTTCGAGATCGGGATGATATTACTCATGCCGGCATTAAATTTTGGGTCGCCGGTATAAACCGGATCCAGGACCCGCACACATTCGTTGGTATTGAAGTTAAAGTACATCCCAATCGCTTGCGAGGTATTCCCGCTAAATTGACCGCCTCGTTCAGAATCAACCAGCGGCTTATCCGGCTTGTAGCTGGCCGCGGGTAAATGCCAGATATCAAAATAATCGTACTGAGGGTTTGCACTGGGAGTCTGGCTAAAAAGCAGGCTGACGATATAGCCGCCGTCATAGAACGAACTTTTACCTGTAAATGTACCTGACCCGATAATGGCCGTACCCGGTTTCAGGACCGGGACGCGCCAAGCCAACTGCCAGTATATATTCCTCTGGACCTCCCAATCCTTGCGATATTCGTTGGAATTATAGATTTGGTAAGAAATGGAAGACGCCACCAAAATAGCCAGCAGCCATTGCTTTTGATTTTTTGTTCTAAATAACCAGTCCACCAAGCTGACAACCAGAATAACTGCACCCACCAGCGGCGCAAGGGTAAACCGGTCTGACCAATTTCCATCATTAATCTGCCGCCCGGCTGCCCAGACGGGAACGGCGCCTCCCAGCAGTGCAATGCCGCCCACAACCAGCATGTAGAAAAAGGAGGAATTTTCGGCAGCCTTTTTATCACGGGAGGTTCTATAAATATAGAAACAAAATAGGATCGCGGTAACTATCCCAACAAACCAGGATAACCACATTACCTTGGAGTGGGAATGTATCAGATCCGGAGAAAATGCGTTGGCCCAAACGGAAATAATCAGATATCCGATGTCCTGGTAAACCGTTTTTGCCAGCATGCTCAGAGTGGCAAGTGGTGCACTCAAAATTGCTTTTAAGAGCACCGGATTGTTTGGGTCTGTCGTCGCCAGGGTGGTAGGAAAATAAAATACCCGGTACCAGAAATAAATTACAAGCCCAAGAATAAAAGGCGACCAGTAAAGCAGTGTCTTCC
>JBEKKG010000617.1:0-5097 GCA_050010835.1 Planctomycetota bacterium | reverse complement strand
AGCCGCCGCCACGCCCGTCAGCGACGGCGAACATGTCCACGTCCTGTACGGTTTCGGTGTCGCCGCTTGTTTCGACATGCTGGGCAACCGGAAATGGGCGAGCGTCATCGGGGTGAAGCAGAATGAGCACGGGTACTGCGCGTCGCCGTGTCTCATTGACGGCAAAGTCATCATCAAGTCTTCAAAGTACCTCGGGGCCGTGGCCCTGGACTGCAAAACCGGCGCCGTTGTAACACCCATGCCGCTATGGAAAACAAAGGGACTCCACATGATGTCTACCCCGGTGGAACTGGCGGTAGGAGGCGAGAAGCTGGCCGTCATGTCCTACGGGCTGCTCGTGCGCGTGAAAGACGGTAGGATAATGGCCAAGGATTTCACGCCGCCATACTACAATATCGAGGACTATGCCTCGCCTGTTGTCGAGGGCAGAACGGTCTGCAGTTGCGTGCTGCCGAAGGGCGAGGATGGCGGCCGGCGCTTTGCGTTTCAGACTCTGCCCGACACTATCGGCGACCCGCTGACGATGAAGGACACAAAACTATGCCAATACTACACGAAGGCCTTTCCCACGTGGTTTTCCTATAACCAGTGCGGGTCGCCTCTGCTGTACCAGGGGCTGGCTTACGTCGTAAGCTCGGACGCGGTGCTCACGGTAATTGATGCCGCCCAAGGCGAGGTGGTCGCTCAGAGGGTGCTGGACCTGAGCCCGTATATGTTCCACGGCGGCATCATCCGCGGCGGCTGCGGCTCCAGTCCGACGCTCGGCGGAAAGTACATCTACATCTGGGACAACCAGGGAACAACAGTGGTTCTCGAACCGGGGCGCGCGTTCAAACAGGTTGCCCGCAACCGCATAGAGCAGTTGTGGTTCCGTTACGGTTTCGAGCGCAATGAGTGCACGGTCAGCAGTCCAGTTTTCTGCGGGAACAGGCTCTACTACCGCGGAGAGGTGAACCTGTATTGTATCGGGCAGTAGCCTACTTGAAGACCACTTCGTAGTACAACGCCTTGTCTCTTGCGCCGTTGATGCTGAAGGCGCCGTCCTTGACTTCGAGGGTCTGCTCGGTGCGCCTGCCGTCGTGATCCAGGACATTCACCGCGGCAATCGCGCGGCCCGAGAAAACGAACTTGGCCTGCACGGGCTCCAGCAAGATGGGTTCCTTACCATTTTCCAGCACGCGATCGTCCACGGTGAAAACTTTGAAGCCCGAATTGCAGTTGCGCGCCACGGCCGAGATCAGGGCCGACTTGGCCGTGGCCAGCGTGGCGCCTTTCTCTGCAGCCGTCACAAAAACCGACGCATAGGGGCACTGCAAGCTGAGTTTCACGTTGCCCAGCGTGAATTCCTTGCCTTCGGCGAAGCCGACGACGGCTTTCGTACCCTCGGTGTCAACAGTAAAGTAGCCTTTGCCTGAGTAATCCCAGGTCAATTGCTTGGTAATGGCGGTGATGGCTTTGTCCCTCTCGAATTTAGCCATGTCGGGGAAAGTGCTTTCCATCGGTTTGTCCGTGAACTCAACGACGCAGCGCCCGGCGGCCAGCGCCTTGGCCGGGCAAGTGCCCCCGAACTCCTTGATGTCCCCAGCCTGCTCAATCCGGTCGGAGAACGAGAACTTGCCTTCCTGGAGTTCCTGCGGGCTGACGCGGCGGGAGGAAATGATCGCGCCTTCTTTGACATCCCCGCGAAAAATCATGCGCGCCAAGGCGGGAAACTGCCCGATCTGCGTCGCTACGTCGGCATCCCACACGCCCCAGGGGAAGTTGCCGGCGATCTTGGCGAAGCCGCCACGGGTGGAACCGCTCTGGAACTCATACGAGGCGTCCCAGCCCTGCAAACCCATGCCGTAAGCCGCGAAGAGCGCCGGCCCTTCCGCGCTGTACAGGTCGGGGTAGACGTGAATCCATTCCGAAATACCGAACGGGCGGTCAACCACCTGCTGCAAGCCGGAGCCTAGCGTGCCGCAGCCGGGCTTGGATAGCATCGTGCCTGAGAGGCCCTCACCGAAATAATTGTGCCGGTCTATCCATCCTACCAAATAATCCGAGCGCAGGTTGTAGTAGTGCGGAACCATTGCCGGGGCCTGCCAAGGCGAACCGCAGAGCGGGCCTTGGTAGCCGGCCTCACGGAGAGCTTTGACGAACTTGCCATAGAACTTGTTCTGCACGTCATGGAAGAAGGCCGCGTTGTCCATCCGGCGCCGCCACTGGCCGGGTTGCGCCTTGATTTGCGCCAGACCGTCCTCGCCCATGAACCAGGGGTTGCCCTGGATTGCGATGTTCTTGGCTTCCAGCGTCTCTTCCTTCTTCAACGCGCCGGGCCACGCCGCGGCCAAGGCTTCCTGCGTGGCGTACTTAATCTTGAGCCAATCCGCGAAACGGCGCATCAGGTCCTTCCGGTAGGTAGGGCAACTGTTGAGCACGCCTTCGGTAGTATAGAAGAAAATGTCGTCCTCGTTCTGCAATTCGACATAAGACAGCGCGGGGTCCTCGCTATACGTCTTATCCGTGTAGGGGTTCTTGTGTTTCATCAGGCCTGCCACCATCTCGATCATCAGGTCCTGCAAGTCTTCGGCGCAGTTCATGAGGCCGTAGGTTTTGCCTTGGTTTCTCATAAGCTCGTCGTAGGCCAGGATGCGGTCGCGGTTGCCGGGACGGATGATGTAGCCGTAGGTATGGGAGAAACCGTAGTAGACGCCATTCTCGGTGAGCTTTGAGCAGAAGTAGTCCAGGCGGTCCAGGCCGTCGGGGGTGAGTTTTGTGCCGTCCTTGGGATCGCCGATGCCTTCCCAGCCCGGCCCGCAGAACTTGTGCAGGCGCACGCCGTTGACGCCGTACTTGGCGAAACGGGCGGCAGTGTTGTCGGCATCTTTCTTTGGGGGACAACACTGGCCGCCGTAGGAAAGATTCGTGCCCCAGAACTTGACCGGCGTCCCGTCTGCGAATTCGAAGTGGTCGCCGGCAATCTTCACCGCACCGTGCTTCCCCGCGGGCTTGTCGAGCCAGTCGTTCATACCGATGACGCCAGGTCCCATGTCATTGGCGGGCTTGAACTCGAACCAATCCGGCCCGGCCAGCACCTTGGCATACTTGTCTACCTCTTCCTGCGAGGCGGCGAAGGTAACTTCGCCCGGCAGCGTCAGCGTCAGTGTCACCGCGCGAGTGCCGGCCGCGAACTTGTCGTGCGCCAGCATCACGCGCAGCGTGCCGCTTTCGGGGTGCAGGTTGCAGGGCGGGTCCATGCCGACCAGCACGTCGCCCACGTCCTTGATCTGGAAGTTGAGCTTGCTGGCCTGCTCAATACCGTTTGTGCGCGGGGTGGGCAAGGGGAGCGTTTTCTCCGTGCCGTCGGCCAGCGTTACGAGTGTCTGCCCTGTGTAGGCGCCGGCCAGGGAGAACCCGGTGATGAGGCTGGTCAAGTCCGTATCTTTCTCGGTGCTCAGTTCGTAGCGATAGGCGATCGTCTGCGCGCCGCTCTTCCGCGCCTGCAAGCCCACCTTCATGACCGTCTTCTCTTTGCCCAGCACGACCTGTCCGGCCAGTTTCAGTTCGCCGCCCACTGCCTTGGCCGCCGAAGCCGGGCTGCCGGTCCAAGCCCAGCCAGCGCCCCAAGCCATCATCTCGGCCTTGAGCACGGGCTGCTCGCCCTTGAGGATGAAGAAACTGTAAGAGTTGTCCGCGGCGACGAGCACTTTCCAAGGCTCTTCAGCCGCCCGGATACGCGAGGCCACGCCGGCCAGAAGCAGAATGAGCAGTGCGGGAATCAGGCTCAGTCCAGCGCGGCTGGGAGACGATGGTGTGTACATTCTGTTGGTTCCTCCAACCATTGGTTTACCGGCAGGGCTGGGACAGGCAACAGACAAATAGACCTCTTCTGGTGTTGAGACAGTGGTGTAGATAACCTTGGCCGCCTGTTCTGGAGGGAATCACTCATGCCGCGGCACCGCGCCGGAATTGCAGGACTCGTCGTCTTAACCTTTTGCGCCGTCTTCCTGGCCTCGCGCCCTTACCTTGTCGCAGAGGAGCCAACTGCCGTGCGACCTAAGAGCAAGGTTCTGTACGTGGCTGCCAACGGCAACGATGCCTGGTCCGGCACGCTCCCCAAACCCAACGACGCCAACACTGACGGACCGTTGGCCACGCTGGAAGGCGCGCGCAATGCCATCCGCAAATTGCGCCAGAACGCCGCTCCGGCTGAAGAAGGCGTGACGGTCGAGATAGCAGCGGGAACTTATGAACTGGCCCGTCCCTTCGAACTGGCCAAGGAGGATTCAGGCACTGCCGCCGCCCCCATTCGTTATCAGGCCAGGAAGGGCGACGAAGTGCGGATTTGCGGCGGCCGGGTAATCACGGGTTTTGCTCCGGTGACCGACCCTGCGGTGCTGGCGCGCATTGACGAAGGCGCGCGCGGCCACGTCTTGCAGGCCGACCTGAAGGCACAGGGAATAACGGATTTGGGCGAGATGAAAGCCGGGCACACCTGGGGGGCCTCTGACGCTGGGCTGGAAGTGTTCTTTCAGGACCAGCCCATGATGCTGGCCCGCTGGCCCAACACCGGTTTCGTCAAAATCGTGGACGTGGTAGGCGGCGCGCCGCACCGCATTCATGGCGCTCCGGGCGATAAGCTGGGCATCTTCGTCTACGAAGGCGACCGGCCCAAACGCTGGGTGAATGAAAAGAACATTATCCTCGACGGCTACTGGTTCTGGGACTGGGCCAATCAGCGGCAGGTTATCGAGTCCATTGATACCGAGAAACGGATCATCACGCTGGAGCAGCCTTACCATTCCTACGGTTACCGCAAGAACCAATGGTACTACGCTTTGAACCTGCTGCCGGAGTTGGATGTGCCCGGGGAATGGTATCTGGACCGTGAGAAAGGCATTCTGTATTTCTGGCCGCCCGCGCCGCTCACAGAGGGCAAGGTTATGGTTTCAGTGTTGCCCGTGCTGGTGGAGATGAAAGACGTTTCGCACGTTACGCTGGCCGGCATGATTCTCGAAGGGTCGCGCGGCAATGCGCTGAACATCTCGCTGGGGACCGGCAACCAGATTGAAGGCTGCACGTTCCGCAATGACGGCGGCTGGGCGGTCATCATCG
>JBEKKG010000616.1:0-5119 GCA_050010835.1 Planctomycetota bacterium | reverse complement strand
AGTAAATGCGTGGCCCAGAGCGTACCGCGGGCGTCCCGCCCGCCTTCGTCCTCGCGCCCTGCCGGCCTGCCACGGGCGGGCGGGACGCCCGCGGTACATTTGCTGACATGCACCCCTCTTCACGTCTTGACCAACTCCGCACTTCCCTTTTGAGCTTGGCGGCGGTAGCCTATGCTTAGCGAACTCAGGCCGCGGAGGCATGGCTACAACTTGAAGCAAAACCCAAGCGCGTTTCTCCTGTTCTTTTCCGGCGCGGTTCTGGCCCTCCTGGCCGCGCGCGCGCCGCGGGCCGGCGAGGCGCCGGAAACCGCCAAGTCCCCGCCAGGCGGCGGGCCCGGCACCGGGGGTCTGGAGTCCTTCGAGGACAAGGAAGCAGGGTACTCGATGCGCATTCCCGCAGGCTACAAGCTGTTTACCGCGGACCAAAACCGGGCGGTCGTCAAGACCATTAACGAATTCGGCGGCAAGGAGGTGAACGAGAGGGTGCAGCGGTTTCCGCCGGCGCGCTTCGGCGGGCCTGTTGATCCGGCCAAACCCAAAGCTCTGCCGCCCTCGCTGGAAGTGCTCTGCACGGGACCGTTGTCCATAGACCCCGCGCAGAAGGCCCAGTACCAGCAAATGCTGGAAGAGGACTACCGCAAAACCGGGCTCAGGCACGGAGACATCACTCTGAAGTTCATCCAGGTTTCCGGCGTGAATGCCTTGCAGGCCGAACATGACATGTACAGCCCCATGGACAACAGCAGGAACCGGCTTATCAGGGTGCTGGTGCCGGCGCCGGACAGGTCCTTCGACATCATTTTCAACTTCTCGCCCCACCAGCAAGAAGGGGTGGAAGAGGCCCTGCAAGTGGTGCTCAATTCGTTCAAGATCACGGAATGGCGGATGCTGGATTCCGATGCGCAAACCAAGTGGGGCCGCGTGGCGCTCTTTACCGTGGTCGGCTTTGTCACGGGGATCGTCCTGGCCTATGTCCTGAAGCTGCTCGCCGGCGCGGTGCGCAAGCCGCAGGGCAAATGAACAAGCAACCGCATTCAGGCATTAGGCTTCAGGCATCCGGCCTTGGGGCCGCGCACAGTGTAGTCTATCATCTACTTTTCTACGTGTTTTCTACGGATTCCTTCGTACTTTCTACGGTGTGCGGTGACTTCAGATCCCGTTCTTTCCCCGGATAGCTAACAACCATGTCCTGTGGCATAATAGTTGCTTGTGCGCCTCAAGAGCCGTGGGGCGATCCTCTGGATCGTCCGTCCTGTAAACGGCATGTTGAGTGACCGAAGTATTGCCACTCGGGTTCGTTGTTGCCGCTGTCTGTAGCGCAATCCTCCGGATTGCGCCGCAACCCGGAGGGTTGCGCTACTGTGTCGCCGGCACGACCACTGGAGATTCTGGTGAAATCTGCCCGCTCTGTCCTGCTTGCAACGCTGCTCTGTGCTCTTTGCGCCAGCACGGCAAACTGCCTGGCCTTGACTGCCGACATGATCCAGCGGGCGCAAGCCTGCGTGGATCGCGTGAACCTCTACCGGCGTCTGAGCGGGCTTCTGCCGGTGGCGCTCGACGAAACAATTTCAGAGGGCTGCGTGCTGCACGCCAACTATCTTGGCCAGAACCCGGACCTGTTCCATCCGTTCACGCTGGCGGCCCACACCGAGGACCCCAGCCGGCCCGGTTACACGGATGCAGGCGCCGCGGCGGCGGCCGCTTCGGACATCAACTACTTCAGCGGCGGAGGCGGAGTCAATCCGGGCCTGCAGTGCATGGAATTCTTCTACAACAGCTATTATCATCGCACGCCCATTCTGGCGAGTGGGCTGCAGACTGTCGGCTACGGAGACAACACCGGCGGATTCGGCAGCTTGCACATCGTCTTGCTGCGCTTTGGCGCTTACACATTTATCACCCCCGACCCCATCATGCTCACGCCCCCGCCCGGTTCAGCCGGCATCCGCCCGAGCGGCGGGGGCAAAGAGATCCCGGCGCCCATCAAGAACTTCGGCACCCAGAATAGCAATCCCATCGTCGCCTATTTCAGTACTCCCGATCCGCTGGCGTGGGTGTCCAGCACTGTGACAGCGCAGCCCATAGGCAAGACTAAGGCCAAAGTCAAGACGTTGGCCCACCAGGTCATCGCGCCCAACAAGCCCTCGAATCCGGCTTATGAGTACGGCTCCATCTGCTTGATCACGAATAAGGCCCTGCCGTCCAAAGCGCTGATTACGGCCACGATCAACTATACGCAGGCCGGCGCCGGCAAGACCGTCACCTGGAGTTTCTCGACCAGCGCCAGGGGCGGATTTGACGCCGTCGCAGCCGCAGCGGCCGAGCCGCCGCAGTTCACCAGTCCGCCCACGGCGACTCCGAGCGCCTCCGCGGCCGGCGCCGCGGTGCAGTTCACGTGCGCGGCCAGCGACAGCACGAACGTCTCGTTCGCCTGGGACTTCGGCGACGGCACAACAGATACCAGCGGCCCAACGGTGACACACACCTACACCGCCAGCGGCACCTACACAGTGACAGTCACAGCCAGCAACGCGCATGGAAAGAGTGCGGCGGAGAGTTTAACGGTGACGGTGCAATAACAACTTCTTACCACAAAGACACAGAGGCACAGAGAAAGGATTTTGGATTCTAGATTTTGGATTTTTGAAAAGCCCAAGGTCCGCCGTTCTCTGTGCCTCTGTGTCTCTGTGGTGGATGTTCGTGATAGATGTTCGGTCCCTTGAGAGAGGAGCCAGGCGCAATGGCAAGGGTAATACAGAGGGCCGTTTGCATACTTGGGTCGGGCTGGTGTGCCGCGCTGTTCCAGGGGAAACAACGAAAGTGGCTTTGCGCCACGGTAAGGGCGCTGCCCGTCTGTGCGCTCCTCTGTGCACTGCAAGCGGCGGCCGTGGATTTCCCAGCCACAATTCGTACGCCCGATCCGGCCACCGTCGTGGTCGGCCAGAAGACCAGTGTGGCGATCACCGTAGACACCACCGCGCCGCTGACTAAACCACTCCTGCGCGCGGTCAGCGCGGACGGCAAGCACACCCAGAAGTTGTGCTCGTTGACCCAATTGCAGCCTGGGTTGCTGTGGGGCAGTTTCAAGGCGCATTTCAGCAAACCTGGCACGGTGCTGCTTGAGGTCGCGCACAAACCGGGCGCGCAGATCGTGGCGGCTTCGGACCGGGTCGAGCTCTACGTCGTCCGCGGAGACACGAAGGCCCTCGGTGCGCTGCTGGAGTCTCTTCCGCCCGAGCCCGCTCAGGATAGCGATCATCCTGTCATGTACCCAATGCCTGCCGATCTCGGGAAGAAGATCATTACCCAGGAGAAGAAGACCTTTGGCACCGAGGACAACATGCTGGTGGCGCTCCCGCATCAGGCGGCAGTGTCGGCGCAGGCCCCGCGCGGCGGACCTAAGCCGCCGGAGTATGATGTCGGTAGCGCCGAATACAACCGGGCTGTAACGAAGAGACGGGCCGAGTTGCTCGATTTGCTCCAGCAATACGGGGTGAACATTGACCTCTTCTCCCAGGCGGCGTCTGTGACCGTGATGCACTCGGACGGCGAGCAAGCTGGCGGCCTGCTGCTGAAACGCACGCCCACCAGTGACAAAGATGTCTTTGCGCTTACGATCAACCGCGTACCAGGCTATCAGAGGCCGCTGGTCGGGCTCGGGGTCTATGGCAACTACCTGCCCTACTTTACGAATACGGGAGCCACAGCCGTGGTCAAAGGCTCGGCCCAGACCAATCACATCATCCTGCGGTCGGATGTGGTTGCCGGTTTTCTCGGTGCCGGTTTGCCCTCTGGCGACAGGTTGAGCTTCGAAGCCTCAACATTAGTGCACGAGCTTATACACGTCATCGAATTCGAGCAGGGCGCCAAGCCTAGCAATGAGGAGGCGCTGGCGTATCCGCTGGAGGAGATTATCAACCTGAAGTTCGGGATTGGAGTAGCCACCAGCCAGTCGCGAGATCCCTCTGCGTATCAGCAGCGCCTGAACGGCATCCTTGCTGAACTCTGGCATAAGGAGCCGGGGGTCCACGATCTGCTGACCAACATGGGTTTCGGGTACACTCCTACGATACAGATGAGCACCGACGGGCCGATAAACTATGACGCGGTGTATGGGCAGCCCACAACTGTGATACCGCAGAACCTCGGAGTCCATACGCTCGATCTGCAAACCGGCCAGGAGGCCAATGGCTTCTTCCACATGGACCTCGTCAAGAAAGACGGTTTCACACAACGTCTCCCTACGGGCAATGCGGTACCCGGCTTCCCCAGTGATCAAAACGTGTCCGCTTTGGTGGGATCGCAGGGCATCCCTATCAAGATTTATATTTCCATTGCTAGTGCAGACGGCACGTTTTCCTGGCGCGACCCGGGCACCTATAGCGACAGCATCAATATCTACTCTTATCAGGTCGCCGAGGGCAATCCCGGCTCGCCCACCAATCCGCTTGTGGTGCCCGTCCAACTCATTGTGTTCCCCCGCTCGATCAAGTGCTACAATGTAATTCCGGTGACACCGCTGTCGGCTGCCGCCGGTTACGCCTGGGCCAGCGGGCTGAACAACAAGGGGACTGTCGTGGGCGTCGGCGGGCCTTATGCCTGCTGGTCGTGGACAGCGAAAGGTGGCCTGACAGAAATCCTGACTTTGACGCCGGGTGGGATAAACGACAACAATATAGTGGCCGGCAACATGAAGAACCCGCCTGACGCTCAACGGCACGCGGGGATGTACGATCTGGCGACCGGCAACATAACGGACTTGGGCACGGGAATTCCCACGAGCGATAGCAATTACAACCTATCTGGAAGCAATGCGTGGAGAATCAACAACAACAACCTCGTGCTCGGGTCCGCAGCCTTCCTGAAGCCGGCTGGCAATACCTATTATGGCCAGAATGTGTATACGGCTACAGCAACCTGGCAGGGGGGCAGTTGGAGTGCCGTGGACCTTGATTGGACGCGCTGGGCGCAGGAGCCGTATTATCTAGGGCCGGACTACTGCCTCGCCGCCATAGGCCTGAACGACTCCGGGCTTATTGTCGGCGCGGGGAGAGTGAACGGCAACAGCTACGCGTGCATCTTTCAGAACGGCGCCGTGCTGAACACATTGGGAGGAACT
>JBEKKG010000615.1:0-5123 GCA_050010835.1 Planctomycetota bacterium | reverse complement strand
GCCTGGTCCAGCTCCGCCGCGGGGTAGCGATAGGCGGCCGTAGCACCCGAATGCGCCGCGCAGACTGCGAGGAACTCGACGTCGTGGAGCAGGAATTCGTTCTTGCGGTTGTTCTTCTTGGTGGCGGCCTGGGTGGTGTAGGTGCCGCGATGGAACTCGAAGTACAACTCGCCGATCATCAACGGCCTGTCCGTGCAATCCCGCTCCAGCAGCGAGAAAAATTCTTCCGCGTCGCGGATGCGCGTCCGCGGCACGCCCTGGAGGTCGCGGCAGCGGCGCAGCATTTCGAGCATGCGCTTGGTCGGGCCGCCGCCGCCGTCGCCGAAGCCGAAAAGCAGGTAGCTGTGCCGGGAACGGTCGTGGTCCTTGTACTTGGCGGCGCTCTCACGCAACTGCGGCACGGTGGCCAGCGCGTTGTAGGTGTCCAGCGGCGGGAAATGGGCCAGCACTTCGCTGCCGTCAATGCCTTGCCAGGTGAAGGAGTGATGCAGCGGCTTGTTGAAGCGGTTCCAGGACAACTTCTGCGTCAGGAAGCGCGTCATGCCGGCCAGGCGCATCAACTGCGGCAGTTGGCCGTTGTAGCCGAACACATCGGGGTTCCAGAACTCCCGGCAACGGATGCCGAACTCCTTCTGGAAGTAACGCTGGCCGTGCAGGAACTGCCGCGCCAGGGACTCGCCGGCGGGGATGTTGCAGTCCGGCTCAACCCAGGTCCCGCCCACGGGCACGAACTGGCCGGCCTTCACTTTATCCTGGATGCGCGCGAAAAGCTCGGGGTTGCGCTGCTGCATCATCGCGTACTGGCAGGCTTGCGAGCAGCCGAACTTGTACTCCGGGTACGCATCCATGTACGCCACCTGGGAACTGAAGGTGCGCTCGCACTTGCGGTACGTCTCGCCCAGCGGCCAGAGCCAGGCAGTGTCTATGTGGGCATGTCCGATTGCGGAAAGTTCATGCGCGAGGCCAGCGTTCTTGTGGGCATACAGCGCCTTCAGTATCTTCCGCGCGCCGGCCCAGGTGGCCCGCTCCTCAGCCACGTAAGTATTGGCGAAGCGGTCCAGCTCGGCCAGCAGCGTGCCGGCCCAGGTCTTATCGAGCCCCTTGTCCGCATCGCCTTCTAGCTGCTGCAAGACAAGATAATCGTAATACAGTTCCCACGCTTCGGGGTCGAAGACGGCGAGGCTGCACTGGTCCAGCACGAAGGGGCTGAGCGATTTGAACGGCCCGCTCCCTGCGCCGAACATGCGGTTGCAGGCCATCTCAACTTCGAACCGCAGGGTTTCGCCGCCCTTGGCCTTTGGGACGAGCACCGCGTCCGGGCGGGCGCCACTGTCCTGGCCGTGCGGTTCGTGGTTCAAGCCCTGGACGGTGCGCCCGGCAACCCAGAGGGTGGCTTCGCTGTGCGAGTCCCACAGCAGGTCCACGCGCCGGCCGGCCCACTCCTTGGGGATTTTCGCCTGGGCCTTGAACCAGAACGTCGCCCAATTGGGGCCGAACTGCGCGCCTGGCTTGACAGGCTTGTACTTCAGGTTTTGCGCCTCGGCGTACGAAATCCTCTCCGTACGCTGGCTGGCCAGCAGTTGCTCCACCGGTTTGGTGGCCGGGTAGATCAACTCGTTCATGCGGTCGCCGAGTTGTCTCAGGCGCTCGCGGGTGTAATCCAGGTGTTTAAGCATGCAGGCTTTTATTCCATAAAAGCCCGGCTGTGCAACTGTATTTAGGCTTGAGGTACTGCCTCCCAATCTTGCCCCCAAGGCCCCAAGCCTCCCAAAGAGGACCTGTTTTGTCCGAGATATTCCCAGTGAAAAGTTTGTTTTTATTGCGATTTTGGCCGCTTAGCGCGTCCAATATGTAGGACAGGGCGGCAAGGCCGCCGGGCAGGCGAGGCAAAGGAAAAAGGACTGACGCAGGGTTCCTTGAAAAAAACAATAAATCCGGAGCCAACGCTTGACTTGGCGCCTGCAAAAGTGGTTAAGTGAAATCAGGAGGTTGGATGTGGCGGGAGGAAAAAGAGAGCTTTGATCGTTCGCCGTCCCGGGTGTTACTCGAAGTGACGGAGTCCCTGGAAACCCCTCCTCCATGTCCGTCCCAACGGGTAACAACCGGGGCGGCTTAAAAAAGAGTTCCAACGGTGCGGGAGATTGAGTCGGAAATCGGGGCTTGCCTACCGAAGTAAACATCAAAACTACAATACCAACCCTCGATAGTAGTTCAATCTCCGCAGTACAGAAGGCTTCGATTATCGTCCCCTTCTCCCGCACTGATTGATAGCTGTGGTTCGTATGATAAGGAAGGCCCCGCAAGGGGCCTTTTTCGTTTGTATACGGCGCGCGGTTGCAATCCAGGCTTGAGGCTTGAGGCACTGCCGTCCAACCTAGCCCCCAAGGCCCCAAGTCTCAAGCCTGGGTGCTTGTCGCTGACTGTAGCACGGGCGTCCCGCCCGTGCTATGCGTCGCTCGACGTGCCGCACTCGGCGATATGCACGCCTCAAGCCTCAAGCTTAAGATTAGTCCTTGGCTCCCGGCCCGAAATCCATAGAATGGCCGCGGGACGCCCAAGGACAGCGAGCAGACAATGCTGGAAGCTTTCATCGAACGACAAACACGCACGGTGCGGGCTAACCAGGTTCTTATCGCGCTGCGCCTCCTGCTGGCCGCCGCCACACTGACGGTGCTGCTGATCGGATACTACCAGAAAGCGCGCGTCACAACTCCCGCGCAGTTGGGTGAGTTGCAGCCGCTCTACCTGCAGCCCGCGGGCCTGATGGCTATTATCGTCTGCGTGCTGACGGTGCTGTACTTGCTGGCCGCCAAGCGCCTGGCGCAGGAGCCTGCGGAAGCGGCCAAGCTGGCGTTCGTCCAGATCTTTGTAGACATCTTCCTCATTTCCGCGCTGGTCTGGAACACCGGAGGGGTGGAAAGCCGTTTCGTAGTCCTGTACCTGATGTCGGTCTGCGCGGCCGCCTTCGTCCTGAAGTGGAATGTGGCGATTCTCTGCGCCGCGACGTCCACCATCCTATTCAGCCTGGTGACGCTGCTCTACAGCATCGGGCTCATCCCCGAGAACTATCGCGCGCAGCTCCTGGAGGAGCACTTGGGGGCGCACTTGGAGAAGCTGCAGAACCTGGGCGCTCTCGATTTCCTGCACCTGCTCTTGTTGCCCGCCTGCGCCTTTTTCCTGACGGGCATACTGGCGGGCACGTTGTCGCGCCGGCTGCTCATGGCCCGCTTGGTGCACGACGAGATCCTGGAGGGCATTGGAGAGGGTTTGGCGGTCCTGGATGGGGAACGCAAGGTCTTGTACCACAACCGCGAGTTCCAGCGCCTGGTCGGGTTGCAGGCCTCCCCGCAGAAGATGGGTCTGAAGGAGTTGCTGGGCAGCGCCATAGATCAGCATGCCCAGGAAGTCCTTGCGGACGGCGCGTTGCGGCGGATTGAGGCGCGGCACCGCTATGACGACGGGCGCATTGTGCCGCTGGCCGTCCGCATTGTGCCGATGATGGAACCGGACACCAACACTCCGCGCGGAGTGATCCTGGCGCTGGACGACATCACGGCGGAGAAGCGGATGGAGGAGTTCCTCAAGCACCGGCAGCGCCTCGAGACCATGGGCCACATCTCCGCCACCATCGCGCATGAAATCCGCAACCCGCTGGCTTCGATCCGCGGCGCGGTGCAGGAGATCGGGCGCGTGCTGGACATTCCGGAGGACAAGAAAGTACTGCTGGAGATCGTGCTCTCGGAGTCCGATCGGCTGGACCAGATCATCTCCGATTTCCTGCGCTTCGCGCGCATGCGCCCGCCCAAGCTGGTGCAGACCGACATCGGGCGGGTGCTGGCCGACGTCAAGCTGCTGCTGGCCGCGCGCCCGGAGGCCAAGGACACCCAGATCCTGCTCGGCGGCGACGAAGGCGAGCCCTTCTTGGCCGACCCGGAGCAACTCCGCCAGATTTTGCTCAATCTGGGCCTCAACGCCTTCCAGGCCATGGCCGGCAGCCCGCGCAAGGAACTCGCGCTGCGGGTCAGTGTCATGCCGCGCAGCCGCGTGCTGGGGCTCGACCCCGCCCAGGCCTTGGACCGGCCGGGCGTGCTCGTCGAAATGGCGGACAGCGGTCCCGGCATGAACGCAGAGGTGCAGAAGCGCATTTTCGAGCCTTTCTTCACCACCAAGCCCGCGGGCACGGGCCTGGGCCTGGCCATTGCAGAGCGCGTGGTGCAGGGACACGAAGGCCTGATCTTCTTTGAGAGCAAGGAGGGCGTGGGCACAACTTTCCGCATCTGGCTGCCCACGAACCTGACGGCGTCCCTGGCCGGGATCAGCGGACTGCGCCCGCACGTGACGGACCTCGGCGTCGGCAAACCCGGCCCCGGGACGAGCAGGCCCGCATCCGAACCGGACGGGGGCGAGAGGGATTGGAGCACCGGACGGGCCAGCCGCGTATGAGCACCGAGAATGCATCTCTGGCCACTGCGGCCACAAGCACTGCCGTCCAGCGCCGCATCCTGGTCCTGGACGATGAGCTTTCCCTCCAGCGTCTGCTCAAGGTGATCCTCGAGGGTGAAGGCTATGAGGTCCTGGCCACCGACGACGGCCGCATCGCGCTGGAGACGGTCGCGGCCCAGCAGGTGGACCTGATCATCCAGGACTTGCGCATGCCCAAGATGGACGGCCTGACGTTCCTGCGCCTCTTGAAAGAGAAGCGCCCCGAGGTCCCTTCCATCGTGCTCACCGCCTACGGGAGTTTTGAGACCGTGATCGAAGCGATGCGTCTGGGCGCCTATACGCATTTGAAAAAACCTTTCGACACCGACGAGATACGGCAGACGGTGGCGCGGGCGCTGGAGCGGATCGAAATCTGCAAGAGATTGCCGCGCAACGCCACGCCCTTCCTCGATATCATCGGCGCCACCCCGGTGATGTGCGAGGTTTCGAGCCTGATCAAGCGCATCGGCCCTACCGACTCGACGGTCTTGCTCATGGGCGAGAGCGGCACGGGCAAGGAACTGGTCGCGCGCGCGATCCACTACGCTTCTCTGCGCGTGGACGAGCCCTTTGTCGCGGTCAACTGCGGGGCCTTCACCGAGACGCTGCTGGAGTCGGAGCTGTTTGGCCACGTCAAGGGC
>JBEKKG010000614.1:0-5132 GCA_050010835.1 Planctomycetota bacterium | reverse complement strand
TCTTGACGACTGCTGGAAGAACGGTAAGGGAAATGGCCTAGCCGGGCTCGCCAGAGTGCTTGTAGGAGGAAGGAAATGAAATGAGTATTTTGTCTCCCGATTTCGAATGAGGAAACGGCATGCGCTTTAGCCTGGCAACCCTAATCGTCGCGACCTTGGTTGCGTCAGTGTGCCTTGGTGGGAGTGCCATTCCCCATCGGGAGAATATCGGTCTGCCAACCATTTACCGACCCCGATGGAAGGAGGAGTACACGGAGGAGCATGGTTGGCCGGTGGTCTTCTCCACAGTGGCGGCATATATTGACCGCCAGCCTGAAAAGCAATTCGACTTGTTAGCTCTGGTCGTTGACATCGCTGTTGCAATCGGTTTTGTCGTCGCGGCTGGCTGCCTGTGCGAATGGTGGTTGCGGCACGCTCCTCTTTCACGCAAATGTTTCGTTCTCGCAATGGTGACCGGTCTCCTCATATTCAGTGGCAACTTCACTGTGTGCAACTACGTTCGGCCTGGCCACAAATTGGGAACCCTTCCGGAGGGTAGCTGTTATGGCTGGCCCTTCGACAATTACTCTATGCGCTATGAAGTGCTTATGCGCTACTACTTCATGGGCATCGCTGGCAATCTGGCATTCTGGTGCATCGTAACACTTGCCCTCTGGGCAGGGGTGTCATGCGCCTTGCGTAGGTCCAAGTACCGCTGGAAATGGGGGAAACAATACTGATCTAATCTTGACGACTGCTGGAAGAACAGCAAGGGAAATGGCGTAGCCGGGCTCGCCAGAGTGCTTGTAGGAGGAAGGAAAGGAAATGCGTATTGTGTCCACAGATTTACGCAGCCTGTTCCCGAAAGCGTAGGCAGAGGAGTCATGACGAGAAGGCGGACCAAAGACAACGTTGGGGAGAAGGCTTCCCGCGCAATCGTGCCTGCCATCGCAGCCGACTACGGACGGCTGGTTTCGGACATTTCCGGCCTGCTGGAGCAAGCCCGGCGGACCGTGGTCCGCTCGGCGAACAGCATTCTCACGGCGACTTACTGGGAAGTTGGACGACGGATTGTGGAGTTCGAACAGTGCGGGAAGGAACGGGCGGAGTACGGGGATGTCCTACTGCGCAGGCTGGCCGGCGACCTTGTCCCGCGGCTTGGGCGGGGATTCTACATGCAAGGGCTGTACAAGATGCGCGGCTTGTACCTGGGCTGGCGGATTTTCCCGACACCGTCGGGAAAATTGGAGGCGCGGGCGATTCTCCCGACAGCGTCGGGAAAATCCTATGCCCCGATTCGGCAGACACCGTCTGCCGAACCCACGCAAGCCATCGTGCCCGCCCAATCACTGGCTCAGGGGGCACTTTCGCTGGTCGGCGTCTTTCCACTCTCCTGGTCCCAGTATGTCCGCCTGATCTCGGTCGAGAACCCGGTGGCGCGAGCATTTTACGAAGCCGAGGCCATCCGGGGCGGCTGGTCCGTGCGGCAGCTTGACCGGCAAATCAGCACGCAGTTCTTCGAGCGCACAGCGCACTCAAAGCGCCAGGACCTGATGCTGGCTCACGGCCGGCCGGCCCGGCCAGAAGACGCGGTGAGCCTGCGTGAGGAAATCCGCGACCCCTATCTGCTGGAGTTCCTGGACCTCAAGGATGAATACAGCGAAAGTGAACTTGAAGAGGCCATCATCCGCCATCTGGAATGGTTTCTTTTGGAACTGGGCACGGGCTTCGCCTTCGTAGCGCGGCAGAAGCGCATCCGTATTGGCGACGAGTGGTATCGGATGGACCTCTTGCTCTTTCACCGCCGCCTCAAATGCCTGGTCGTGATTGACCTCAGCATCGGGAAGTTCACCCATGCTGACGCTGGCCAGATGAACCTCTACCTGAACTACGTACGCGAACACTTGATGGAACCGGGCGAGAACGAGCCGGTCGGACTGATTCTGTGCAGCGCCAAAAATGACGCGGTGGTCCACTACGCCATGGGCGGCATCAAGGCCAACGTGTTTGCATCGCAGTATCTGACAAACCTGCCCGACGAGGAGACATTGCGGCAAGAGATTCTGGCTACCCAGCGCGCGCTGCGTGCGCGTTTCAAGGAGGATGTCCCATGAAACCAGTCTGCAAGCGCTCGCACATGTCGTTTCCCGCGTGGTTGGTCCTGGCCCTGGCCGCCTGTCTCCAGTCCCCTGCCGGCGGCGTTCGTGCTGCGGATAAGCCCGCCGCGCCGGAGCAGGGCGTCACGGTCAAGCCCCTAGACTGGCTCAAGGCCCAGAAGCCCCCCGACTTCGCTCCCAACTCCACTCTCCCGCCCCTCACCCGCTGGGGCTGGGCCATGTCCTACGACGTGGCCAAGGAGCTTGCCGACCGCTGGGGCTATGCCGTGGAGCTCTCCGGCTACGTGGACGAGAAGGTCGCGGATGAGGCGCTGGCCAATCCCAACGGCCGCAACGGCCAGTGCCTGGCGCTGGTCGCCGGCAACCCCCAAAAGTACAAGCTGGGCGTCTTGCTCGACCGCCAGTTCCCCAAGGAGATGCCGCCGGAGGCGTACCTCCGCGACGCCCAGGGCAACTTCATTCCCGAGAAGGGGAGCCCGAAGAGCCTGAGTCCTGAGATGCCGGAGGACTGCTTGAAGCAGGCCGGGCAGCTCAGCGCCGTGGGTCTGGCCAAGCTCCACACCCGCTGCCCGATCGCCATCATCCAGAACGGCGGCGAGTACGGCCTGAACGTCCTGGGCTTTATCCAGAAGTACTGGGAAAAGGACCCCAAGGTACTCGCCGCCAAGGGCGAACTGAGCTGGTATCAGTATATCTCCCGCCAGAAGGCCCGCGAACAGAAGGCCGTGGCGGACGCCGTCCGCGCCGCGGCCCCCGACCGCCTGCTCTATGTCTTCTACACTTGCGGCGGGGACACGCACCGGCATGGCACCCTCGAGACCTTCCACGACGACTGGGCGTGGGACTACTCCGACATGCGCGCCTGCGCGGACATCGCCACCAACGAGTATTACTATCACGACTACAACTCGGGCTGGATCGGCAAGGACGACATGCTCACCCAGGCCCTCGGCGCCAAAGGCCACGAGCTGCGGTTCGGCATGAAGAACACCTACGACTACCTGTGCCCCGGCTACAAGCAGGACGAGAAAGCCCCCCTCCCGCCGGTGTGGGACTCAGGCCAGCCGCTGGACAACGACGCCAAGGCCTTCGGCGACCTGCGCCTGTACGAGGGCTTCCTCAAATGCCTGTACACGGAGGGCATGCTTGGCGGCGTCGCCGGCTACTTCTCCTACCCCAAGGGCGGATTTGACACCGCTTTCTCGCCGGACAAGCCGCCGCAATACCTGCAGCAGATGGTCATTTTGGGGCGCGTGCACGCGCTCTTCTCGCACCAGGAGGCCTTCCTGCGCCAGGGCGGCCTGCTGCCCGGCCCGAACAAACATGCCAAGGTCACGGACCAGCCGGCCTATGAGTTCCCGGCCGGCAAGCCGAATCTGCGGGTGCTGGCCCGGAAGATGCCTAATCAGCCGAAGTGGCTGATTACCGCCTGGGCCTCGGATGGCGTTGAGGGCCCGGCGACGGTGGAGATTCCTGAGCTGGGGCCGGTCACCTTGCAGGCGCGGGCCAGCGGCAGCGTCTACACCGCGACGCACCAGGATGGCAAACCCGTGCTCCAGCAGGTGGATGGTCTGTGATCATTATTCAGTTTCCTCGCAGCCATAGATCGTACAACGCCGCGAGAACAGACAAGCCAAAGCCCGCCACCATTAGTATTCCGCCAAGGAACACAAGAGGCGCCCAAGGTGCGCCGCCATACCGCACCGCCCACCAGCCGCCCACCGTCGCCAGCACGCCCAGCGGCCCCGCGGCCATCAGAGTGCCGCGCAGCCAAACCGGCCACAGCGTGGCTCCGACGGCGGCGCCTGTGATGAGGAAGATGACCGCCAGGCCCAGCAGGTGGACGTGAGTAAGCAGCAGCAGGCGGGCGGCATCCAGGCCCTGATCGGGGCTGGTGAATCTGGCAACTCCCGCGTAGGTAGTCAACGGCGAGTCCTTCTTGTTGCCAATGGCCGCCGCACCGGAAGCGTGGCAACTCAAGCACCCGCGCCGTTCGAGGATGACAAAAATTGGCGTCCGGCCCTGCTCTGCGCGCAGGAACTCGCCTTCCGGTGCGCCGGCGTCATTCCAGGCCAGGACGCGGTCCAGGTCGGCCTGTTCCTCGGCACTGAGCACCGTGGCATCTTCGAACGCTGAGAAAAAGCGCCTCATGCTGCCCAGGGCTTTCTCTTTCAGCCGCGTCCTGGCGCGGTTCCCATGGAAAGTGAAGGTGATGGCATCCAGGATTGAAGACGGCTTGCCGCCCCCTCCCCCAACCCCCTCCCGCGGCGGGGAGGGGGACAGGGGGAGGGCGAGTTGGTGGAAAACGCAGCCCTCGCCGGCCGCGAAGCCGGCCGCCAGAACCGCAAGCACCGCTGTCAGCAGCAGTTTGCGCGGCAGATCGAGAGCGTGCAGCGGCGTACCGGGCATGTCAGACGAACCTCTCCGCCGGCGGCAAGTTCAGGCCGGCCAGGACTTCCTCCGCCGCGCGCAAGCCGTGGTAAAAGGCCTCCTCAAAGAGCGCAAGGCCGCTGAGGTCGGAATGCGCGAAATGGATGCCGCGGCATGGTTCTGCCGCGCGCAACCGTGAAGCACTCCATAAGAAGCCCGGCCGCGGCCGGACCATCGCATGCCCCCAGCGCATCACATCCAGCCGTTCCACCAGCGCCGGCAGCTCGGGATGAGCGCGCGACAGGTCGGCCAGCACGGCCTGCGCCCAGTGCCGCCAGTCCCCGGCGAGCAGCCGTGCGCGCGCTTCCCGCGTGTTGCGGTCACAGAAGGCGTGGTAGTACGTCAGCACCGTCGGACCGCGCTCGGCGCCCATCTGGTGCGTGGCCACGACGTAGCCCAGCGAGGGGCTTTCATAGAACACATTGTCCCAACAGAGCGGAAAACCGAGGCCGCCGGGATGCTCGCACAAGGCCAGGTTCGCCACGAGCCAGGGGACGTACTCGAAGTCCCGGCAATGCGCCGGCGGATCGTCACGATACGGCCGGATGAGATACCGCGCCAGGAACTGCGGCGCGGCGAAAATGACGCGCTCCATCCGCAGTGGGT
>JBEKKG010000613.1:0-5134 GCA_050010835.1 Planctomycetota bacterium | reverse complement strand
GATCGCGTCGTACGCATTCCACGGGTTGCTGGCTGAGAAGAAGATTGACGCCTTTGGCTACCTGGAAACCTGCAAGTACCGCTACGGGCTGGACGCCGCGGATTTCTGGAACGGCATCCTCGGCACGACGGATGAAGCTTACATTCAGAAAGTGCGCCAGGCGATGGATGACCGCGAGATGTTCTGCGTCAACTACCACGCCGACGGCTGCCACGTCTGGGAAGACGATCCGCAGGCCCGCGAACGCAACTATCAGAGCGCGCTCACGCACCTGCGCGTCGCCGTCCAGCTCGGCGCCAGGACCGTGCGCATTGACGCGGGCGGCAAAGGCCTGGTTTGGACCAACGAACAGTTCGAGGTCATCGTGAAACGCTTCAGGGAATACTGCGCCTTTGCCGCCAACAACGGCTTTCGCCTGGGCCCCGAAAGCCACTGGGGGCCGGAACTCGTCCCCGACAACATGGAGCGGCTGGCCAAGGCTGTCGGCAGCCCCGGCTTTGGCATCCTGATGCACATCGGCCATTGGGAGAATGTCCCCGAAGAGGAAGGCGACCGCCGGCTCGCGCCCTGGACCATCCACACCCACGTGGACGCGCGCGTCACGCGCACCCGCCTGGAGCCCGCCATGCGCCTCCTCCTGGACGCGGGTTACCAGGGCTATTGGGGCGTCGAGCACCATTCGGCCAAGAACGAGTACTACGAAGTCGCCTGGCAATTGGCGGAAGTGCAGCGGGTGTTGACGGGGTTGCGGAGAAGCTGACGGGATTCCCCGATTTCCGGCTGTTCGGAAATCGGGATCGTGTCCCCGGAATCCCCCGGGCTCATCGGTGCCAGCCGCGGGTAGCACGGATAAGCCGCCGCGTTGCGGCGGCATATCCGTGGCACAGCCGCAAGAAAGTCTTTGCGGACGAGGGCAGTACGCTGTATGATGGTTTCTGTGACAGAGGTGCTTCCCGCTACCATCAGGAGCTGACTGGGAGAACCGTGGCAGTACCACGCCGCATCACTAAGGGTCCTGGAGCTTCGCCGCCGGCTCAGCCGCCGCCCAACCGGCCGCCGCCTAACCGGCCGCCAGCGGGCCGCCCAGGGCCTGCTCCCGCACCGGACGAAGACCCGGCAGAGAGCCCAGCGGAGGCAGCGCCAGCGCCGGCACCCGCGCCAGCTCCGCCCGCGGCCGCTTCCAAACGGCGGACCCCGAGCGGACGCGGCCAGCGGAAGGCCAGTTCCCCCAATCTCGGCCGGCCGGTTGTTCAACCTGCGGTGCCCGAAGCGGGAGCGGAAGCGGTGGAGCCGTCCGGGCACAAAGGGCGGGAGATCGGTGTGCTGGGCCGGCGCGGCATGAGCCTTACGGCCAAGTTCGTCCTTTTGGCGCTCATCGTCAGCTTGCCCATAACCCTCTTGTTCGGCGTGGTGGCCATCCACGACTTGGAGACCCAGCTCAAGAATGAGATCAAGCGCTCGGGCTACGACAGCGTTCTGCAACTCCATGCCTACGGGCAGACTGTGGTGCAGCGAGTCAAGGGCCTGCGAAACTACCTTGACCTGACCAATATCCTGCAGAACTATCATGAGAAGAAGCCTGACGCCTCCGGCAAACCCGACCTCTCCTACGCGCAGGACAAAGACTATCTGAAGCGCATGTGCGACGGCGATGCACGCATTAAGGACGTGGCCATCTTTGCCTCAGCGGACGCCCGAGACGATCCGAGCGTGCCGGTGCTCCGGCTCCACGACGAGGGCTCCGCGCCCAATTTTGCCAGTCCCGCCAACCTGCTCACCATCAACGTGCCCACGCCTGACAAGAAGGTGCAGATCTACGAAGGCGAATACGGCGGAGAACAGTGCCTTTACTTCCGCGTGCCCCTGGAAGAGGGCGCCGGCGGCAAAGGCCTGCACTCGATCGCCATGCTGATTCTTTCAACCGGCGAGATCAACAAGCAGGTGCGCAGCTTGCGCACCCAGCTCATTCTCTTCGGGCTGTTGCTGGTGGGCGCCGGCGTGGGGCTGGCGCTGGGCCTGGGTTCCAGGATTACGCGGCCGATCAACGCGCTGGTGGAAGACATCAACATTGTCGCTCAAGGCGACCTCAACTATGAGAGCGATGTGCCGAACCAGACCAGCGACGAGGTGGGCCTGCTGGCTATGGCCTTCAACCGCATGACCCGCAGTTTGCGGGACTCGCAAGAGAAGGATCGCGACCGTGAGCGTCTGGAAAGTGAGCTCAATTCCGCCAAAGCCGTCCATGAGCACCTCCTGCCCAAGAAAATGCCGCAGATACAAGGCATTGACATCTTCACCGCTTACAACTCGGCCAAGGAAGTCGGTGGCGACTACTACGACTTCATCCCCGTCGGCGATATCGAGCACTTGGCGCTGTGCGTCGCCGACGTTTCCGGAAAGGGCATCCCGGGGAGCATGGTCATGGGGACCACGCGCACCATCCTGCGCATGATGGCCCTGAAGAACCTCTCGCCTGCGGATGTCCTGGCCAGGACCAATTTCCATGTGGCGTGTGATATCAAGCGCGGCATGTTCGTCACCTGCATGTATGCGATCCTGAATGTGCGCACCAAGGAGATGCTGGTGGCCTCCGCAGGCCACAATCCTATGCTCATCTGGCGGGCGGCCACGGCCAGCGTGGAAAAGGTGCGGCCCAACGGCATCGCTCTGGGCTTTGACAAAGGCCCTATTTTCAACAAGACCATCAGGGAGGAGAAGGTCCAGCTCTTCCAGGGCGATCGCGTCTTGCTTTACACGGACGGTGTGGTCGAATCCATGAATGAGGAGCGCGAGGAGTGGGGCGATGAGGCGCTGGGAGATTTCACCCTGCAGAACGCGGCCTTGCCGTCCAAGGAGTTCGTGCGCCTGTTGATGAAGGCCTTGGAGGAACACCAGGGCCAGGCGGAGCAACATGACGACATCACGGTCACCACTTTCAGGATTACGGGATGATGGGTACATCAGTTGCTTGTGAATTACAGGTGCATTTTGCCTCATACCGGTTGTGGGAACGCCACCATGGTTAGCAGCACCCACTGCGAGTTCGTTGTACCGCCGGAGACAAGCTGCTTGGCCCATTTGCGCAAGCTGGTCACTGACGCCCTCAACAATGCCAGCTTCTCACCGGCGAAGGTTAACCTGATCGCTTTGGCGGTGGACGAGGCTGTGGCCAACATCATGGAGCACGGTTACGGGGGCGACTCCGGGCGCGCAGAGCTTCAGGGCGCCAAGATCGCCGTGCTGCTCGACTTGACACCGGAACTCTTGATCATCACTATCCGCGACAAGTGCGTGCGTTTTGACCCTCGCTCAGCGCCTGAAGTAGATCTGAAAGAACAAATCAAGACCAAAAAGCGCGGCGGACTTGGGGTTTATCTTATTAAGCGCATAATGGACGAGGTGAACTATATCACCAGGGAGAACAGTGAGAACGAACTGCAGCTAGTAAAGTACCTTGACGACTCGTCAGGGACGGCTAAAAGCAACGGGCTTGGTTTGAAGAAGGCTGGGGTAGCCCTTGCAGTCCTGGCTGCTTTTCTGATCCCCGCGCTGGGTTCTGGAACCCCGGGCGTGTTCAGGCATCAAGCGGCAAGTGGTGGATTGTACTATGGCTAAGGATGACTTCAAAATCGAACAAGAAGTCCTGCCGGACAAAGGAGTGGTGTTGCTTCGCTTGGCTGGCTATCTGGATGCTTACACCTTTGAGCATCTCGAAGAAACTATCGCCGATCTGTTTGCCAAAGGCCACTATAAGCTCCTGGTGGATCTGCAGAATGTCGAATACATTTCTTCGGCTGGCGCCGGCGTTTTCGTCGGCACGTTGTCGGAGGCCCACGAGCATAGTGGCAACATCGTCCTGATGAACCCGACGGCCAACGTACGTGAGGTCTTTGAGCTCCTGGGCTTGACGCAGTTCTTCCAGGTGGTCGAGGACCGCGCCACCGCCTTGGCAGCGCTCTGATTCTTTTCCGGCGTACTGCGATCCTTGCCGAAACGTGAAGGCGTGCGCAGGACAGACAGTTGTTTTCATCAGATTCCTAGAGCGAACCACAGATAAACACAGATTGAACAAACGGTTCTAACCATCTGTGTTTATCTGTGGTTTCACCAGACGACAATGCGGAACTGCAGCGGCTCCGTCCAGCCCGCCGGCGTGGGGTTGGCGAGCTGCTTTGTCGCCGGATCCCACTCAGGCTCGTAGCTGTCCGCGGCTTGCAGCACGTCCCCGGTCACCGGCCCCTCGGCGTAGACCTGCTTGATCGTATACGGCGCCGGAGGATTGCCGGTCAAGAGCTCCAGGCGCCAGCGCGAGTAGCGCCGCAGAGGCCACTTTGGCAGCATCAATTGGCAGGCCGGCCCGAAGAACGCACTGCAATCCCGATAGGCGGGTGTCGCGCCGTTGAAGATGATCCACGCGGCCGGCGCCCAGAGCGTTACGTCCGGGATCTGCTCAAGGAATTGTGTCACTCCCGCGCGCGCCAGAACCAGGAAAACGGCCGGATCGTCCAGCGCCTTGCCGATCTCATCGCCGGGATTGGGGAGCAGCTCGTATTCCAGGCCGCAGGCGAAGGCCAGGGGATTCTCGTAGCCGTCGAAGGCGCTGCCCAGCCCCTTGTAATTCTGTTCCCATGCCGGCGGCAACGCCAGGCTTGTGCCCACGCCGATCTGCGGGGACTGCAAGCCCAGCGTGTAGTGGGCGAAGTGGTTGCCGTCCGAATCGCAGAGATGCAGGAGCGCCTGGCCGCCCGAGCCGAGCATATCGTGAACTATGACCAGGCTGGACGCCGGCGGGCTTTTGGGCGCTACGCCGCAGGCCCAGAACGGGATCGGGAACTGCGTCGTGTGGTCGGCCGGATCAGCCCAGGAGATGCCACTGAGCGGCTGCGTGTTGCTGTTGAGCGCCGTGTACGGGAAGCTCAGCTCGAGCTGATAACGCGTGCTGCGAACGATACGGCCGGGGGTCATACGGGCCTCCTGTTCATCACAGAGACACAGAGACACAGAGAATAGCTTTTTCTATTATTTATTTTCCCTCTCTGTGTCTCTGTGTCTCTGTGGTGAACGTTCATGCGTGGTTCCCTCGAATCGCCACGCCGGCGCCGAATCCCAACACCGTGATCACCGCGGCCGGCGG
>JBEKKG010000612.1:0-5144 GCA_050010835.1 Planctomycetota bacterium | reverse complement strand
GGGGCTTCCTTCCGAAAATGCGACTCCGACCTTCTCCCCGCATCAGTTGGGTGACAAGGGGGTGCATTCGAGCGCAAGCGGGGGAAGGATGATAAACCGCATTTCGGCTTGGTTAGATCCACAGTTGGACTAGGTGAATCATGGATACAGGAACTCTCATGCCCGCGCTCACGACAGAAGTAAAACCTGCTGCCGGACAAGTGCTCGGTGCTCCTCCGGCTAAGGCCGAGATCAGGCCAGCGGCTGCCAATGCTAACGCTTCTGAGGCGGCAAGCCCAGGAACGGATCCGGTTCTCAACACGGTCTGGCTGAGGCAGTCCGCCCTTCTCTTGGCCTTCTGTGCCGCGCTTGTCACCTTTTCCGCGGCTCGTTGGGCGGAACGATCCTGGTTGATGGCCGTGTTTTCCGCCTGTGTGGCGATGGTCTCGACAGCCACTGTGGGGACGGTGTTGGGGGGGATGCTGTTGGAGCAGGCTGCGACAGGGGAGGAGAAGAATTCCACGCCCCAGGCCATTCGTCAGGTGGCGCTGACGAAGTGAGGATAAGACCGTGACCGAGAAGGAAACGGTGCTGCATACAGACGAGCACGAAAAAGACCGCGTCTCCGAGGCCTTGTGGCGCCGCTTGGCTGATAGCCCAGGCGACAAGGACATCACGGGGCAGTTAGTAACCGCTTACTGGCCACTGGTCCAATCAGAACTTTCCCGCGCCCGTTTTCGACTGCCACGCCACGTTGACGTCGAGGAGCTCGAGGCCTCCGGCCTGGAGGCCTTGTTCTTTGCAATTCGTGATTTCGATCCAGGATTGAGCACAGACTTCGAGGCCTATGCCCGTAAGAGAGTATGGGGGGCGATACTCGATCGCGTGCGCCGGCTGGACGGTATTCCGCGCACGGCGTTGCGCGCCGCCAAAACCCTTACTAAGGCCAATATCGCCTTCGCTCAACGCTGCGGGCGGTGGCCCACGGTTGAGGAGCTTGCAGAGGAACTCGGCATCTCCGCAGAGGAATTGACCAGACTTGAGCGTCAAGCGCTGGTATCGAACAAGCTCTCACTGGACGCTATCGGCGAAGCACAGCTCATGGAAGACTCCGACGAGCCGCTGGAAGCCTTTACAGACTCGGCCAGCGTAAATAGCAGTCCGTTGACGAGCCTCGCCGACGCGGAAACGAAAGCTTTGCTGGTTGAGGGCCTGAAGGCCCTGCCTGAGCGCGAGCGCAGCATCTTGGTGCTGTACTACCATGAAGGCATCATGTTCACGGAGATCGCGGCGGCGATGGAGATCTCGGAACCGCGTGTATCCCAAATACACGCCCGCGCTCTGGAACGGCTGAAGCAATTCCTGGTCAGCCGGGATAGAAGTTCATTGTGTGCTGAGATTTACACTTCCGAAGCAGAGACCTGAACTCATTCGCAAACGAAAGAGTTCTTTTGGCCGCAGGCACAGGTGTACTCAAAACCCTTGACCGCACCGTTCTCCTTCTTCACTGTCAACTGTCCAGATGGAGCCTGTTGCTTGGGCACTGGAAGCGAGACAGGTTTTGGGGCTACAGACACGAGCTTGGCATCCAGAAAACTCTTAGAGATTCGTGATTTCGGTCCTGTGATCGCCATTGCCGCGTTCTCCTTTGTATTCATTCTACACCATTTGGAGGGATATGCAACGCAAAAATGGGGCCGTGCAGGCAGGAATAACATTCTATCGGTTTGGCTGGTCACTTGCGGAAAAGCGATGAGGCAATCAGAATGCCGGTCGGAAACTATTGCCGGGTGTTGTTGGGATCTGACGAGTAAACCGTGATTTTGCCCAAATGGGGGTTAAGCCGGACGGGAATGGCACGATAAGAGATGTAGGAGGTTGTGGTGATGCGCGTTAACGATAGCCTTGGTTTGCATGGTGCAGGGGCACCGGAGCGTAGGAAAGGTGGGGCGCCTAGTGTCGGTAAGGGCCAGCCTGCCAACGCTGCGCCGAAAGCCCAAGCCGCAAACGCGCAAGGTGCTGGAGCCACAGCCGACACGGTGGAAATGTCTGCTGGAGCCAAAGCTCTCATGTCAGGTGGCATAGCGCAGAAATCCGAGATACGCCCAGAAATGGTGGACCGTGCGCGCAAGGTGATAGAGACCGGGCAGTATAATGATGAAGCTGTGCTCCAGAAAACCGCAGAGAAGATCGCGACTGTTATCTCAACCCAAGCCTAGACCTGACCTTCAGTCAAACGGAAAATACTGCACACTCAAACAATGGCCTGGCCCTTGCTAACCACTATGGACGTGGTTCTTCCAGGAGGAGACCAGGATGACGCCAGGCGTGTACTCCGCTGTTTCCGGCATGACTGCCCGCTGGACTCACCAAATCCAGAGCGCTGAGAATATAAGCCACGCCAAACATACGGGCCATAAGCGCCAAGTGGTTTCCTTTGGTGCTTTTGGGGACGTCCTGCGCAAGGCGCAAGGCGAGATCGCAGGCGGCACACTTGCGACTCCCTTGGCCTATACTCGACCCTTGGCGACTGACTTGAGCAGCGGCACGGCCGAGAAGACCGGTTCCAACCTGGATGCGGCAATCAAGGGGACGGGTTTCTTTGCGCTTCAAACCCCTGACGGTGTGCGGCTCACGCGCAATGGGCACTTTGTGGTCAGTAAGGAGAACACACTCGTTTCCGAAGATGGTTTCCCCGTACTGGGCACAACTGGGCCGGGCACAACTGGCCCAATCAAAGTGCCTCAGGGTCAGGAGGGGAAGGCTGCACTGGCGGCTGACGGATCGGTCAATATCAACGATCCAACGGGGGGCCAATCGCAGACTGTTGGCCAGTTGCAGATTCTGATGCCCAAGGACATCAGCCAATTGCGCACCGAAAGCGGCTCTTTTTTCTCAGCACCTGAGACCGAGCCTGTGGCCAGTCCCGAACTGAACGTTGGCATGTTGGAAGGCTCCAATGTGGAGATGCCCAAGGAGATGGTGGGCATGATCAACAACCAGCGCGTTTACGAGATGTTGTCAAAAGCGTTCCAGGCCCAGGACGAAGGCCTGCAGCGCGCCATCCAGGATCTATCAACGTAGACCTGGTGAGAGGCACAAAGGAGCGCCGTCATGATCAGATCGTTAACGGCTGCCGCCAGCGGCATGCAGGCCCAGCAATCGAATGTGGATACTATCGCCAACAACTTGGCCAACGTCAACACCAATGGGTTCAAGCGCTCCCAGGTGATGTTCCAGGACATGCTGTATGATACCGTCCGGCAACCGGGCGGAGCGCAGGCCAGCGGCCTGAATGTACCCTCCGGGATGCAGATGGGCCTGGGAACCCGCATGGTGGCTTCGACCAAGGTCTTCTCGGAAGGCAACATGATAGTCACCTCCAGAGACCTGGATGTCGCTATCCAAGGCGAAGGCTTCTTTCGTGTCCTGCTCCCTGACGGCACGCTGGCTTACACCCGCGACGGCGCCTTCAGCAAGAACGTCAACGGCAAGCTGGTTACTGCCGACGGCTTCGAATTGGATGGCGCCCCGGCGCTCTCAAGCCTTGACACCTCGGTCTCGATCCTGAATGACGGCACTGTCTCTGAGATGGTGAACGGCGTGTCGCAGGAGAAAGGCACAATTCCGCTCTACCGTTTCGTCAATCCGTCCGGCTTGCAGGCCATCGGCAAGAACCTTTTCGAGCCGACCATTGCCAGCGGCGACCCCCAGCAGGGCAACCCGGGGAAAGACGACTTCGGCACGCTGAACCAGGGCGCGCTGGAGACCTCCAACGTGGACGTGGTTGAAGAAATGGTCCGCTTGATCGTGGCGCAGCGCGCCTACGAAATGAATACCAAGGCAGTGCAGGCCAGTGACGAAATGCTCCAGGCTACCAACAACTTGAAGAGGTAAGACCCTGATGTCTGTGCGTGTTTTGCTCCTGGTTCAGTTTTTCTTGCTCGCGCTCGCGTCGTGGGCCGAGGAAGTCCCTGCGGCAGCTCCGGCTGCGGGCATTGTCATTACCATGCGGCAAGAGTGCGTGAGTCAGGGAGACGAGGTCCAGCTTAAGGAACTTGCGGAACTCTCCGGTGTCCCCGCGGAGCGGACGGCGAGCGTGGAACAGACTGTCGTCGGCCGCGCGCCTCAGCCCGGGCAGAACCGCAGTTTTACCCAGCAGGATGTGTTGACCGCCATCAAGAAGACCGGCTGGGCCGATGCTTTCGAGGTGCGTGGCGCGCCTGCAGCCCGTGTCACGGCCGCGGCGCAAGAGGTCGCCAAGGAGCGCCTTGCGGAAACCGCCGCCGCTGCCGCGAAAGCTTATTTCGAGAAGGATCCGGACCTGGAAGGCATGGTTTACCTGACCGGCACAGAAATCCGCATGAGCCAGTATCCGCCGGAGTCCATCACCGAGATCGATGACGACCTGGGCACGAGGATCAAGATTGAAGGGCCCTATCTCAGCGGCCGGCGGACCCAATTGATTACGCTTTACCGCGACCTGCCCCGCATTGATTTTGAGACGAAGCTGGTTGGTTTTCCCGGACACGACGGAATGCTCGCCGTGGCGTTTCCCTTACGCAGCGGCGCGGACACCAAGCTTTACTACGAAACGCACAACGCCGTGGTGGAGCGTCCTGACGAATTCTATGATGCTCAGACATTTGTGGATGCGGAAGGCGCGGGAGAAGGTGTGGCGATCATCAACCAGGGACGCATCGTTTATGATGGCGATCTGCAGGGGGTCAATGAGGTTTTTGCTCAGTCGAAAGTGATCAAATTGCAGCTTTCAGTCCCAGTCAGCCGGAAAGTCCTGGCTAGCTTTGGCCAGGTGCGCGAGCAGTCGGACGAGCTGACGGTGACCCTCGAAGTGCCGCGCCCCGAGTTGAAAGAGCGCTCCAAGGCGATTCTCGACGGCCTGCCGGTAGTCGATTTTAATATTGAGGACATACCGGTTGAAGAGGGGATTGCCCTGCTGTTCCAAAAACAAGGGGTCAGCGATGGAGTGGCTTAAGAAATATTCAAAGGCTTTCGAGCTGGGTTTTCAGACTGCCCTCGAATATCGCTTGAATTTCGCCCTTTCCCTGGTCAGTGCAGCTTACCCAATCTTCATCCAGACATTCCTGTGGACGGCAATCTTCAAGGCTTCGGCCCAGCCAGTGGTCTACGGTTACACCTATCGG
>JBEKKG010000611.1:0-5157 GCA_050010835.1 Planctomycetota bacterium | reverse complement strand
AGAAACGCTTCAAGGACGCGCAGGAGGCCTTGAGGCTGGCCAAGAATCTCTGGCCCGAAGCGCCGGACATGCCGCAAGTGGACAATGGCATTTCCGAAGCTGGGCGGGGCCTCACCGAGGCCGCCTGCGCTGAGGTCCTGGCCAACGCAAAACTGAAGCTGGCGCAGAAGGAGTGGGACGGGGCGGAGCGGTCCTTCCGGGAGGCGCTGGCGCTGAAAAAGGAGGATGCGGCCGCCGCCAAGGGCCTTGAGGAGACAGCTCTCGGCAGGGCTGCCGAGGCCCTCCAGAGCGCCCAGGCTGCGCGCGCCACTGCGGACGGCGACGCCAGGAACCCTGAACGCTGGGCCGCGGCGCGAGCAGCGGCCCGCACGGCGCTCGATCTGGCCCGCGGCGACAAGAGCCTGGCGCAAAAACTGTACGATGACGCAGGCGCTAAGGAAGCTGAAGCCCGTGCGTGGGGCGAGTCGGAGAAGTTCGCGGCCGAGGCCCGCGCCCGCGCGGGTCAGAAGCGCTGGGAAGCCGCCGCCCTGGCGCTCAACAAAGCGCTGGCCGCCGCCAAGCGGGCGGACCTGGCAGAACTCAAAGACCAGGTGGATAACGAAATCGCCAGGGCCAAAGGTCTTGCCGCGTGGGACGGCAATCTCAAGACGCTCTCTTACAAGGGCCGCGAGATCGTAGCCGGCGCGCGTGGGGCTGAAGTGGCGGAGTGGCCGCTGCTCGGCCATTTCTCCATGCTCAAGCCGATCTTCATAGCCGATCCCCTGCCCCTGTGGTGCCAGACCCAGGAAGGCTATGTCATCTTCGACAAGGTCAAGAAACGGTCCCTGGGCATCTACGTCATCTTCACCACTGCAAAGAACCAGGCGAACGGCGAGAAGACCGACTGGGTCGGCGAGATCGTGCCTGCCGGCGCGATGTGGCAAGGGGACTTCGTCAAGTTCCGCCAATACGACAAGATCGGCGGCGGCAGCGAAGCGCTGTACTACACTATGGGCCGCGATTTCCCCATGTTTCTCCAAGGCGACGGCTCGATTATCGTGCAGGAGAACTATTGGGGTAACGTCAGGTTCCTGTCCAAAGAGCACGCTGTAACGGATGAGATGGCCAGGCGCATCATTGACGAGCACGACCTCCACTATCGCGAGAAGTCCGACGAGACCCGGTAGCCCGAATTGCTCACCGCAGAGGACGCAGAGGAACGCAGAGAATGAATTTTCGATTTTGGCACGTCCGGTGGTGCAATCCAAAATCGAAAATCTAGAATCGAAAATTCACGGCCGGGCCTTGTGCTCCGGGAAGTCCTGTGCATAGCGCTTCAGCAGCGCCGGAATGTCGTTGGGCACAAGGTAGATCTTGCCGCGGATTTTCTTCGTCTCGCCGGGAGCCAGTCCGCCAATGCGGAAGTCGCTGTGCAGGCAGCGGATCACGCCTTGGAAAAGCTCCTGGTAGGGCTCCCAGGCCGTGGCCAGCACCAGTTTTTCGTCGCTGGAGAAACAGCCGATCAGGCCGTTGCTCGGCACGCGGGAACTGAGCGGCCGCGGGTTGACGTCGTCGCGCGGGACATGCACGGGGCACCAGACCTGGCCCGGCGTGTAACGGGCCTTCACGGCCCAGCCCGCCGTGGGCAGGCGCTGGAGCGTGCCGTCCAGGAAGATGAAGCTCTTGGCCAGATAGGCGTACGGTTCCGCATCATTGCCGAACCCGGTGAAATCGCCGACGCGGATACAGGCTTGCGCCCAATGCGCTTGCGAGGGTTTGTCCGTGGGGTTGTGCGCGGTCAACTGGAACACGACCTCGTCCGCGCCGGCGGTGATGGTGTGTTCCACGCGCACGCCGTCGTTCAATTCGCAGCGCAGCTTGAGCTGTTTGCCATCGTCACTGCGCGAGATGAGCTGCGTGCGATGCCCGATCACGGTTTCGTTCCAGTCGCGGTCCGTGGACCCCGGCCTGCAGTATGCTTCCAGATACAAGATGGGCAGCGCTTTCCCTGGAATCTCCGCGCCCTGGATCGTGAGAATGTTCTTAGCCCACGCCAGCTTCAGGCCCATCTCCTTGTCCTCGCAGAAAGCCATTGTGTGAAGGCAAAGCGCACAGAAGAAAAGCAGCACGCAGCGCGAACGGGACCTATGGGAGTTATGGGATTCATGGGACCGCTCCCTTACGGTCGCGGCTCGGACTGAACGGTTACAGAAAACGCTATCCGCGGCTTGCATTGTGCGCTGACCTCCGACAACCGACAACCGGCCCCTAACCCCTCACCCCTCACCCCTCACGCGCAGCGTATGGCCATCGCAATGTCCCCGGCCCGCGAAGGGTTGTCCTTGCTGCACGAAGCAGGAAAGATGGCTTTCATCGCGATGGCGCCCTGCAATTCCAGCACGCCCTCCGTGTCGCTCTCCGAGCATTCGACGGTCAGCCCGCGCAGGCGGTAGCTGCTGACTTTGGGCGGGCCCATTTCCTTCAGTGCGGCCAAGGTGATGTTCGTATTTGGGACTTTTCCCAGTTCAACGATCAGTAGTTTGTCAGCCATGACCGCGATCAAGCCCCCGCGGTATTCTTTCGGCGGCGGGGGTGCGCTCTTGCCCCCCAGGAGCGAGCCGAGCTTCGCGCCCAGCGTGCCCTCGGCTTCCCAGGCGGCCGCGCCGAGAGCTTTCACCGGCCCTTCAGGCAGATGCATCCTGGCCAATTGCCTGAGATCGTCCCGCGACATGGAGGACTCGGGCGGCAGCGGCTGCGGCGGGGGCGGGGGCAGTGGACTCGGCGGCGCGGGGGGCGGGAAGGCCTTCCTGGCACACTCCTTGGCGCCTTGGAGCAGCGCCAGCACTTTCTCAGCGCCCAAGGGGCAGACTGAAACATTGAGGAATTCGTCATTGTCCAGGGCCACTTCGCCCGCCTTGGCATCGCTGAAGACCCGCCGCGGAAATTCGGTATAAGCTATGGCGCCGCTGCCCGTGCTTCTGCTGCCCTGGGCATTGCGGTAGTACACGCCCATGCAGCCGAAGACCAGAGCGTTCTCCGCCGAACCGGTCGCCGTGCAGTCCACCAATGCCAACACGCATTCGCTGTTGGGCACCAGGCACGCGCGTGTCACGGCCACGAGCGTTTCCGGCGTTATTTCCGGCGTCACGTGCAGGCCATCGGTCGGCGGCTGGCTTTGCAGCAGTTCGAGGATCTGCTCTTCAACAGGGGCGGCTCGCGGCGCAACCGGTGGCGCAGGCTGGGGTGGGGGAGGCACCGGTTTCGGTGCTGGTCTTGGCACGAGTTTCGGTGCAGGCGGCGCAGGTTTCGGCGCACGCGGTACAGCTCTTGGTGCAGGTGGCGGAGGTCTCGGCGCAGGCGGTACAGGTTTTGGCATGGGCGGCGGAGGCTCTGGCTCAAGCGGCAGAGGTTCGGGCACAGACGGCGGAGGTTTCGGTGCAGGCGGCGCGGCCTTTGGCGCAGGTGGCATACGTTTTGGCGCAGGTGGTGCAGGTTTCGGCGCAGGTGGCCCGGGTTCACGTGCAGGCGACACAAGTTCCAGCGCAGCCGGCACAGGTTTCGGTGTTGGCGACATGGCCTTCGGTGCAGGTGGCGCAGGTTTCGGTGCGGTTGGCGCAGGTTTCGGTGCAGGCAGTGCAGGTTCGGGCGCAGGCGGCACAGGTTTCGGTACAGGCGGTGCAGGTTTCGGTACAGGTGGTGCAGGTTTTGGCGCAGGCGGCACAGGTTTTGGCGCAGGTTTCGGGGCAGGGCTGGGCAGAGGTTGCGACGGTGCCGGCGGCGGCACAGTTTCTTGTTTCTGTGGCTCCTCCAGTCCGAACGCATCGTCGCGGAAGACCACTGCCGGCAGAGCCGGTGGCGTCATATCTGACTCGGCCAGTTGTGGCGAAGTCCCCGGAGGCCGCCTCAGCACGGCCGTTTCTGAGGAAGCTGCGTCCCCCCCAGCAGGGCGCCCTGACGGCTTGGCGGGCGCCCGCACTTTCGCAGCGGCGGAGGGCGCTGGTTGCGGCTGAAGCTCCAGCGCCGGCAGCGCCGGTGGGGTGCTTTCCGGCGCGCTGGCAGGCGGCTCTTCTGGCGCCTCAGCCGGCGCCTGGTCCGGCGCTTTGGCAGGCACTCCCGCCGTCT
Source organism: Planctomycetota bacterium (assembly GCA_050010835.1). Taxonomy (GTDB): domain Bacteria; phylum Planctomycetota; class SZUA-567; order H5-PLA8; family H5-PLA8; genus JAPLOD01. Next base: position 1,056 of record JBEKKG010000611.1, on the reverse strand, counting down.
CCTGGGCGGGCGCCGCTGCCGGCGGCGGCGGAAGCTGTTCGGGCTGCTTCTCCGAATCGGCCACGCAGGCTTCGAGGCTGTTAAAAACCAACGCCTCATTTGCCTTCCGGAACGCGCCGGCGTACTCCTGGCACGAGAAACGCAACACCACGCACCTAAGCTCAATCTCCCGCGTCAAGAGCGGCGTAAGGACGTGGTAAGGAGGAGGCTGAACATCGTCGGTCTGGCCTGCCAGGCCCGCGACGTCCTTTGTCGAAAGCTTGCCACAGCAGTTGTCGCAGATGGGCAGGCTGTAATGTCCGGTCTCCTGGCCCCCCGATTTTTTCAGGCGCATGGTGAGGCCGAACAAAATACCTTTGAGCCGGCCCATTTTCGTTCCCGAGCCCGGTTCCGTGGCCGGCGCCACTCCCAGTTGCATGGTTTGCTGCGGATTCTCCGCGAAGCAACCCACGCAGCGCTGCGGCCACTGGATGCTTTTCAGCGGCCGAAAAACAACTTGCCCTGGAAGGCCGTGGTCCTCTCCCGGCTCAGGCGGCGCCGCAGGAGGCGGCGGTTCGGCTTCACCTTGAGCGGCTGGGGAGTATTCTGACAGAGCGAGATCGTCCTTCTCGGCATCTGTTGCGGCCGGCTGTGAGGCGGGACGTGCAGGGGGCACGGCCTGGGCCGCGGTCCGCTCGGCCTGGCGGACCGCGAGAATACAATCCTCGCAATAATAATTCCCGAACTGGTCCTTGCTGCGCTTGGCATGGCTGACATCTTTGCCGCAGCGGGTGCAGATCTTCTTGGCGGGAACAACAACCATGAACTGCCCGCCGCATTTGGTGCACTGGGTCATCTTGCCGGCGGCATCGTCCGGCGCCTCTTGCGCTGTTTTGCAGTTGGGGCAATGAGTGCTAATGGCCATGAGAGGCACCAACCTTCGGAAACGTCAGCAGGGACAGCTATCCAATTCCCTGACAGCCGGAAATGGGCCTCAGTGCCCGCTGGCGTGAACCATGCCGTCTTCATATACTGGACGCGGGCGAAATCCAGGTTTTTTCTCAGGCTTGAGGCTTG
>JBEKKG010000610.1:0-5159 GCA_050010835.1 Planctomycetota bacterium | reverse complement strand
CCACACCCCGTATTCCGCGCAGGGGATGCTGGGCAAAACGATCGGCTGGCTTTTTCGGGGCAGCATCTGCCGCAACGAAGCCGACGCCAGGAAGAGGATGCAGGATCCCAAGCGCCTGATTCCGCCCGCGGAATGGACGCCGTGGATTCAGGCCATGCATTCAACTGCCTATACCTGGCACACCCACGTCTCGCTCCACGTAGCGCCCGGCGCGGAGGCGCTCCTCGGCGCGCAGCTCGCCTTCCAGTTCGCCAGCCGGGCCGATGAAAGCCGCGTATTTAGAGACGGCACCGAGAATCTTGGTGAAACAGGCCGCATGAGCGTCATTATGCCGACATCCCTTGGAACGAATGGGTGGGACGGTCTGCTTGAGCGCACGCGAAGTTTTCAGCAGTGGGCGCGGCTGCGCTTCAAGCTTGCCGAGGACCTCGGGTTTCGTCCTGGCGAAGGACCGAAGCGGATTTTCGTCGGCCCTATGGCTGATGAAGTGTCCACCGCTGAAGAACTGGAGTACCTGATCAAGACGTGCGCTTGGCTCGGCTGCAACGCTCTGGAGACCACCACCAGCCGCCGCGATCTCGGTTTGTACGCCAAGCTCGCCGATGAGTATGGCATCCACGGCTACTTCACCCACCCGTGGGCCTACGGCCTCAGCTACGGCGCGCTCACCAGGCCCGAGGCAGGGCTGGGTTACGCCGAGACGGCGGAGAAGCACCTGTTGGCCAAAGGCCTTGAGCTGTTCCAAGCGCGGGCGGAGGCCATGCGCAGCAGCAATCCCTGGTACTTCGGCCATTTCAGGTTCGGGGTGTTGGGCGACGAAATCGAGGACGTTATCGGAGCAGCTTCGATCAACGCGGACCCCATGCAAAAGGGCCTCTTTGCCGAGTACCTGCAACGCCACGGTTCGAAACCCGAGTTTTTCGGGCTCAAGGATTGGGGCGAACTCAGAGCGATAGATTATGCGCCGCCGTCCGCAAAGGTCGTGCAAGCGCAAAAGCGCACGGAACAGCGTGCGCAGGCCGGTCAAGCCCTGGCGCAGATGGATACCGAATTGCGGATCAAGGAAGACGCCAAGGATACAAACGATCTCGTCGTGGCGGAGCTGAAAGCCGCGGCGCAAGCGGAAGAGCGCAAAGCCGCGCAGAAGCTCCCGGTTGCCGCCGAGGAAGCCAGGCTATACGAGAAGCGCCTCTATCATTGGACACAGAAGTACCGGAGCTACTACTATTGCCTCTTCTATCGCCAATGGTCCGCGGCGCTGCACCACGTCTTTCCGGAGGCGCGCGGCGCGGTGAATCTCCAGGCGAATCTGACGATGGGCGGCGTCATGTGGGGCGGTGAATGCAATCTCTGGGACCTCGGCCGGCTCAATGCGTTCGACTCGCTCCTGACAGAAGACTGGAACAGCTCATCGCGCGACGTGGCCTTCGGGTACGAGATGGTCCGCGCAGCGGCGCGCAAGAATGGGCAAACCGTGGCTTCGCTGGTCGTGGGACACATGCCCGGGGCGCGCATGATCGTCCACCTCGCGCAGGGTTCGCGTTACCTGCTGCTTTACCTGTACGGCCCGATCCACCGTATCGGTCCGGTCTGGGGCGAGCACGCTCCGACGCTCAAGGACATCGGCCAGACGCTGCGCCAGGCAGCCAAGTGCGAGGCGGACATTCTGGCTGCGCGCAACCGCCCGTGCGACGCGGCTATCCTGGTCGCCAACACCTCGGAGATCAACGCGGCCTATGGCCGCTTCAATCTGGTCTGGGAAAGGCGCGGGGTTTATTGGGCGCTGTTGAATGGACAGGTTCCCGTTGAGGCCGTCGGTGAAGAAGAAGTGATTGAGGACGAGGCACTGAAACGCTACCGCGTCCTCTACGTCATTGACCCGCACGTGGACAGCCGCGCGCAGGAGAAGATCAAAGAGTGGGTGCGCAGCGGCGGCGTCCTCTGGTCCACTTGCGCCGGCATGGCGCGGCGGGAGTACGATGAGCCCTCCCACGTCATGGATGAAGTATTTGGGCTGGAGAAGCGCCACGAGGTCGAAATCGGCAAGCCGCTGGCCAAGAAGACGATCAGCTTCAACGCCGGGGGACGCCAGTTCCGCTTCGAAAGCCTGGGCCAGCAGCTCGGCTCGCTCTCGACGGGAACTGCCCTGGCCCAGTTCGAAGACGGCAGCCCGGCTATCGTCCACAACAAGTTTGGCAGTGGCCAGGCGTTCCTCAACGGCTTCATGCTCTGCGAGGCAGCGCCGGCAGCAGGGCCGGAATCCCGGGCGGCGGACGCGGAGGCTGCCGCCACTGACGACCTGCGCCGGCAACTGGCCACTGTGGCTTCAGACGCCGGAAAAGTTCGGACCTTCCTGCGCGCGGGTGCACGCCGCCAGTTGCTGTCGTGGGTCCACGACGGACCCTCGCAGAGCGTTCTTTTTCTGGTCAATGAAGGCGCGGAAATCAAAGACCTGCGCATCGAAGTCGTACTGCCGAAACCTGCAAACACCGTCCTCAGCGGCAGGCGCGGCCCACTGCGGCATGAGCCCGTTCAGGACGGCGCGGCAGTCTCGATTACTCTTCCGCCAAACGAAGGCGAGATCATCGTCTTTCGCTGGTAGCGCGCAACGAAGAGGGGCTGAAGAGGATGAAGATCATAGAGGATGCGGCTTTTCAGTTGCAGCAGCGACGGGCCTCTAGCCGCCATCCTGGAGTTGATAGCGGACCGGCACCTCAACCCAGACAGGGATCGCATGTCCGTCCCGCTGCGGCGGTTTGAAACGCCACTTGCGCGCGGCTTTCACCGCGGCCTGATCCAGGTCCTCCGAACCGCTCGTCTTGGCTACCTCCACGGCCCCGGCCTTGCCGTCGGCCAGCACCTCGACTTTCAGGCGCACCACGCCCTCGCGCTTCTCGCGCCGGGCGCGCTCCGGGTACTCTCCCGAACCCATGAAGAGCGGCTCCACTCCCACGCTGGTCTTGGCCGCTCCAGGTGCGGCGCCGGCGCCTGCAGGGCCGCTCCCGCTTGCTCCCGCAGTGCCTTTCCCGTAGCCCGCTCCGGCAATCCCGCCACTTCCCTGCCCGCTGCCGCCCTGTCCTGAGGCGGCGGCTTGAGTACCTGTTCCGCGCTCACTGCCGGGACGTCCTACCCCAATGGTCTTGGGACATAAGCGGCTCCACTCCTCTGCGGTCGGCCCCGTGGTCTCCAGTGTCTCCAGCGTGTCCAAGGAGCCGGCGCTGGCATCGCGGCCAGTGCCTTGCGCGGCGGCGCCGTCGCCCTGTGGAGAACCGGCGATATCTTCGAGGTTGTGAACGGTGTTCTCCGGCGGCTGCTCATCCCCGAACACCGGCCAAGCCGGCGGGAGGCTTTCCGAAGCCGCCTTGGGCAGCAACACCGCCAGCGGTTCTTCCGCAACCCGTGAGGGAGGTTCTGCTGGGGTTTCGTCCTCCAACATGATTTGTGCTGTCGCCGACAACGAGCATTGCTTGTCCGGATCGGAAGGCTTATCGGGCTGGCCGCCGAGCGTGGCCACCCACGCCAGCAGACCAGCGTGGGCCAGCAGGGACATCAGCCAATAGGCCACACTCGAAACGCGAAATAACATCGTCAAGCGCCCCACTTTAACGGCACGTCAAGGCCAGGAAACGGCCGCCACCGACGGTGAAGATTCGTCCCTCGCAGACGATCGCGCCGTCACAAGTTTCTCTCTCGGCGTCTTCCGTCGCGCTCAACAGTTCGCCGGAAGCGGTCAACACATTCAAGCTGCCTGATTTCTTGCCCGTGGAAGCGAATAGGCGGCTTCCGGCCACCGTCGGCGGCGTGCACAGGCCGCCCTTGGCTTCCGTGCGTTGCCAGAGGATATGGCCATCGCCCAAGTCCACCGCCGCTCGCCCGGCTAGAATGTAGGCGGCGTCCCGGCCCAGTGCCAAGCCTGCCTGGTACACCAGCGGTATCTTGCGCAGCCACAGGCGCTGGCCGCTCGCGGCGTCGAACCCGGCCAGTTCGTCACTGTTCGCCAGGACCAGAATCCGGTCCTGCGCTGCATATACGGCAGCCTTGCCTTTTGGAGCGGTATCCTTTTGACGCCAGATCTCATGGCCGTCTGTGGCGTCCAAGGCGGCCACGTCACCGTCGGAAGTCTGCAAGTACAAACGGTTGCCGGATAATGCGGGGATGAAGATGTGCCCCCCGGCGGCGCGGCTCCACACCGTCTTGCCTGAAGACTGGACGATACAGAACACGGTCCGGCCATCGTGGGAGCCGCCGTACAACCGCCCCTGCGCCGCCGCCAGATAGCTCCAGCCGCCTTGCGGTTCCGGCGCGGAATACACCGCTGTGGCTTCCCCGGAAACCGCATCAAAGACCCGGCAGACGCGCCCGTCCGTGACGTAAAGCCGGCCATCCAACAGGCAACGGTCAGGGAACCCTTTCGCCTTGAAGTAGTCGCCTTCCGCAAAGGTCTTCTGCCAGACTACCTTTCCGCTTCCGGCTTCCAAGGCAGTCAACCCGCCTCCGTCGCTGAGCGGGAATTTCGCCGGCGCGGAGCCAATGATCACCAGCCCTTTCCAGGCCAAGGGCTTGTAGGTGCCGGCCACCCCGGCAATCTTCTTTTCCCAGAGCACTCTGGCCGGCATGCCCAGTTCAAGGCCGCCCAGATTCCGGCTGTTGGCGGAGTCGCCGTCTACAAAACTCCATTCGTTGCCGGACACATCTTCGGATTCAGGCAGGCCCGGAGGATTTTCCTGGGCCTGGAAATGGAACAGGACTAAAAGGAGCGCGGCTGCCGCGGCGCCGGCGGTGGCGAACGCCCAGAACCGCTGGCGGCGCCCCTCGCCCTTCTGGAGGGGGCGCAGCCCCGCGAGTTCCAGTTTGCCCGCGGCAAGAACGCGCTCCTCAAGCGCGGCCACGCGTTGCCGGCCCTCACCCTGCCCCCTCCCCGCCGTGGGAGCGGGTAGCGCCAGTTGCGCGCCGAGCGCCTCGTACTCAGCCTGGCAATTGCGGCAACAGCCCAGATGGGCTTCAAAGTCCGCTTGCTCAGGGGTGCTGAGCTGCTGCAGGATTGCGGCGTTGAAAGCCTCTCGCGCTTGTGTGCAATTCATGGTTCACCTCTGGCCGGCAGCCTTCGCTACTGCTGTCACAGTGCTAATACATGTACGGCGGAATGGGGCCGGAGGGAC
>JBEKKG010000609.1:0-5162 GCA_050010835.1 Planctomycetota bacterium | reverse complement strand
CCGAGTGGAACCTGGTAAAATCCGAGCGAAACTCAATGATTTCCGGGTGGCCGGCCCTGGGAGCTTGCCTCTTCAGCCTGGTTGACTATATACCTGCGATATGCACAACGATTTCCAGTTTTTTTGCCATATCTTTAACGACTTATATGAATGGCGGAGAAAAAATTTTCGCGGAGGACACAGGGAAAGAGCGGCGGATCGGATTACCGGGTCATCATGTGGCTGATCATTCGTTGTAGTTTGACTTGGCTCTTTGACAATTGAATATAGACGGCATTGAGCTTTCGGGCGGTAGAACTCACTGCTGATTATATCGTTATTCTCATGGCCTTATATCTTGATTTTCACCTTGATATATCACTTTCATATCTTGAAACCATCCCTATTATATCTTGAATCGCTCCCTATTATATCTTGAATCGCTCCCTAAAAGGCCAGTATTTTAAGGACTTAGAGCAATGGAAACTACCTGGGACTTGGGGTGTTGGCCTGGGCTATCCACCGCAGAGGCTTTTCATCTTCTCCTGCCAACCCCTCTGCGTTCCTCTGTGCACTCTGCGTTGAGGCGTCCCGCCTATTCCGTTTCCGGCGGGACCGCCCCGTAGGTCCACGGTGTTTTGAACGGCGGCGGGGGCGGCGGCTGCGGGACCGGACCGGGGGTCATCTGGTTGGCCAGTTCGATGCCGGCGTTGGCCATCTGCCGGCCGGCGCCGACCTCCAGGTTGCTGTAGGAGGTGAGCCGGGTTTCATAGCCGCCGCCATGCGGGCCGAACGCTTCCTCGGTCGGCACGTAGCCGACGCAGCCGTTGGCCAGCTCGACCGGGAAGGTGAACGGGAACTTGCTGCCCTTCTTGATGTCCAGGCCGTATTGCACGAAGTACTCCGCCGGGTTGCTCACGAACACCACCGGGCCGACCTGTATCGCCTGGACTTCCACCTCGACTTCCGGCCGCGACTTCAGCAGGGCGTCGAGGATCACCGTCTCCTTGGCGAAGGTCCACTCGGTGGCGTTGGCTGCCTTGGGCTCCTTCTGGACCAACTCCAGCGCCTGCGCCACCTTCTGCGGCGCGGGTGCGCGGCGCTTGATGTTCCAGATCTTCTGCCGCGCAGCGAGCGGGATGTCGCTGCCCGCGCCGCGCCGGATCAGCAGCAGCGTCTTGAAGGCTTCCGCGCCGACGCGCCCGCCGACCAACTGGCACCATTCCTCGGCGCCGGGGTTCTGAAAGGCCGTCAGGTTGTCCACTTGCGTCACGTCGCCGCAGGGGCCTTGCAGGAACACGACCGGCAAGGCCGCGTCGCCGGTCGCGCCGCGCAGCGCCTGCTCCATCGTCCCAATCCAGTTGGCCGAGATGCCGCCGGGGCTGGTGGTCCCGTGGCAGGAGAAGTTCACCACCACGCCCAGCAGGCCGCCTTTCAAGTCCCACACGCCCAGCACGCCGACCTGCGGATCGGTCGGCCCCGCATAAGCGACAATGTCGGGATTGCCCGCGCCGGCATGCGAGTAGCTCAGGCCGTTCTTCATGCGCTGGCGGCGGTTGAAGGCCACCTTGTCCTCAATGCCAAAGCCGGCGGCGAGCTTGGCGTCAGTGCGCGCGTCGTTGGCCAGCGCGACGGCTGCCACAGTCTGCCGCTTGAGCAGTTGGGTGTAGCCGGGATCGGAGACGATGGACTTGTTGTTGACCAGATCTTTGACCAGCGGCGAAGCATTGTCGAAATCGCCCGGCTCGCCCATGCCGATCGGCCCCGAGGAATGCGAGTGCGACGCGCCGATGAGCACGCATTCAGGCTTGATGCCGCAGCGCTGCTCAATCTCCGCGCGCACCTCCTTCACGAAGTGGCGGGTCACAAAGAGCAGGTCCAGCCCGACGAGCGCGACGCGCTGCTGGCCGTCATCGAAGACGGCGGCGCGGACCTTGCACGGGTCGTGGAACGCGCGGTGATAGCTCTTGCCGTAGCCGCCGGGCGCTTCCATGCCAATGTCCGGCGTGATGTCGCGCTCGGCGAATCCGGCTTTGAAGACCGGCTTGGGCGCGGCGGCCGGCGGCGCTTCGGCAGCGTGCAGCGGCGCCAGCAGCAGAACAGAAATGGCCAGGGAGCGGAGTGGGCGCAGGGGGTTCATAGTGCGGTCCCTATTTGGCAGCAGGTGCGATCAGCTTGGCCAGCAGCGTGCGCGAGAATTCGTAGATGGTGCGCTCTTCGTCGCTGGCGGGAGTGTACTTGCCGAGCACCGCGGCCAGCAGCAAGGCCGCGCGGGGTTGCGAGTTCTTGCCGCGGGCGAAACAGATGATGCCCAGGTGCGCTTCGCATTCCAGGTCCCTGCCCTTGGCCAGTTCCAGGCCGCGCTGGAAGGCCGCTTCGGCCTTGTCGTAATCCTGGAGCGCCTTGTCCTCAATGGGGCGCAAGCGGGTCACCAGGGCCTGCGCCTCGTCGCGCGCGGCGGCTGCGGCCTTCTGGTCGCCGCGGGCCTTGGCCTCAGTGTAGCGTTGCAGCAGCGGCAGATACTGCACGGTGTACTCATCGCGCAGCTTGTAGCCCAGTTCCAGCCAGGTGTGGCCGATGCGCCGCTCGACCACGACCGAGTCGTTGATCTTCCTGGCTTGGTCGAACTTCGCCAGCGCCGCTTCGAAATCCTTCTTCTGGTAGAGCTCGTTGCCTGCCAGGAGCAGTTTGCCATCTTCGGTCTGGCCCTCAGCCGCCGCCTTCTTCGCGGCTTCCGCAGCCCGGTAGCGGCCTTGCGCTTCGTAAGCGCGCGCCAGCGCCCGCAACGACAGGTTGGTGCCGGAGAACTGATCGGAATACTGGAACCAGCGCAGGGAGACGGCGTAATCGTCGCCCGCATGTGCTTTCTCGAAGTCCTCGGCTTTCTTGAACTCAGCTTCCCCGGCGCCGGCGTCGGGCGCTTTGGCAGCCGGCGTCTTGCCGTGTTCCTTGGCCACGTCCACAGTGGAGAAGCGGCGCGCCCAGAAGAGCGCGGCGGAGACGCTTTGCGCCAGGCTTTCCGCGCCCTTGGCGTCGCTCTTGGCGGCCTCTTCGAGCAGGGCCTGGGCCTTTTCCAGTTTGTGCACGACTTCCGCGTAGGCTTTGGGATCGGTCGCGGCGCCGCTCATTTTGCGCAGCGCGTCCTGCGCCTCGTCGTTGAGCTTGCGGGCGTCGTCAACCGCCGAGGCCCACGCGCCGGAGGCGGCGAGGAGGATGGCGAGCAGAGAGAGGATAGGTGAGTTGTTCCCCATGTTTGACATGGCTTTGACCCTCTACAGCAACCCCTGCAGGTGCTTGACCTCCTTGGCCAGCACCGCGCCCTGCTCCTTCGCAGGGAACTTGCCCAGGGACTCGTCTTCAATGCACAGGTCGTTGGTATAGCCGGCCGCGCGCAGGATCTTGACGACCCGGCTGAAGTCAATGTCCCCCTGGTCCACCGGGCAGTTGTACTTGCCGTACTCCCAGCCCACGGGCCGCTGCTTCTCCCGCTCGGTTTCGGGGTACTTGATGTTCTTGCAGTGCGTATGGAAGACGCGCGGCGCAAACTGCTCGTACAACTCGTAGAGCTTGGAGAGCGGGTGGCCGAACCAGTAGAAGTTGGCGGTGTCGAGCGTCAGGCCAAAACGCTTGGAGCCGACGCCGTCGAAGAGCGCCTTGAGAAACTCTGGGTCGTTGGTGGTGGTGCCATGATTCTCGACGCCGAAGCACACGCCGGTGTCTTCAGTCGCGGCGATGAGCTTCTTGAGCGTCTCGGTGGCCTGCTTGAGGAAGTCGGGGCGTGCGAGCTTCTGGGGGACGACGTCCAGACGGATGGCGGGGACGCCTAGGGCCTTGGCGGCGCGCGCGGCCTTGGTACACCAGTCCACCTCTATATCCGGCCGCGCCTCGAAGCGGTTGGACATGCAGAAAGCGGTGATGCGCCGTTGCGCCGACTTCATGTCGGCGGCGAGCTTCTCCCAACCCGCCTCGGCGGCAGTGTAGCTTCCTCCGAACAGTCCCGGGAGAGAAAGGTTGTCAGCCACGCCGGCCTCGACGCTGTCGGCCCCAATGGCCTGCAGCGCCGCCCAGCAGTCCTTGGCGCCCGTCGCGGGCAGATGCACGTCCCGGCAGCCCACCACCGGGCCTTTGGGCTTCTCGTCGGCAGCGGCCACACGCGGCAGCAGCGCCACGCCTCCCAGCGCGAGGCCGGTCCCTTCGAGGAACGTCCGCCGCGTCATCGGAATTGCTTTCTTCATGGAGTGGGTCTCCTATCTCAGGTTAAGGATATGAGACCCGGTTGCGGCGTGGTGTCAAACTCGAAATCCGAAATCCGCAATCCGCAATCCGCAATGCTTTTCGGACTTGCCAGAGCGGAAAACAGGCTAAGGTCATTGCCCATGAACACCATCATCCTGCGCCAAAGTCCGGCGGACGCCAGCATTCGCCGCACCACAATTGTCGCCACGATCGGCCCCGCCAGCAATTCGCCGCCGGTCCTTCGGAAATTGATTGCAGCCGGCATGGACGTGGCGCGCCTGAATTTCTCCCACGGGAGCTACGACGACCACGCGCGCGTGGTCGCGAGCCTGCGCGCGATCTCCGAGGAACTCGACACGCCCGTGACCATCCTCCAGGACCTGCAAGGCCCCAAGATTCGCGTGGGCCAACTGCCCGGCGGCGAGATAACGCTCCAACCCGGCCAGCTCGTCTCGCTGGTGCCCGAAGCTGAGTTCTCCCAGAACCAGCCTAACACGGTCCCCCTGGACTACCCGCACGCTGCCGAAGAAGCCAAGCCCGGCGCGCAGGTGCTGCTGGCTGACGGCGCTTTCGAGCTGCGTGTGGAGGGGTCCGCCGGAAGCGCGCTGCGCTGCCGCGTCCTCGAGGGCGGCGTGCTCAAGAGCCGCAAGGGCGTCAATTTCCCCAGCCTGAAACTGCGGCTGCCGTCCTTGACGGAGAAGGACAAGCAGGACTTGCAGTTCGGCCTGGCGCAGGACGTGGACTGGATTTCGCTGAGCTTCGTGCGTTCCGCTCAGGACGTGCTCGCGCTGCGGGACCTGCTGGCCGCGCTGGGCGCGCAGAAGCCCATCATGGCGAAGATCGAGAAACCGCAGGCCGTCGAGCACCTCGAAGAAATCGTCGCGGCGGTGGACGGCGTGATGGTCGCACGCGGCGACCTGGGCGTGGAGATGAGTCCGGAGAAGGTC
>JBEKKG010000608.1:0-5174 GCA_050010835.1 Planctomycetota bacterium | reverse complement strand
TCCGGGATAATCAGTTTGCTGCCGGGGATGAGGCGGTTGAAGTCCCGTGCAACGTACTCTTTGAGCGGCATACTGTCCTTCTCGTCGCTGAAACTGATTAAGAACACGCCGCCTTTGTCGCTCGGGCCGATAAGCTGCTTGTAGTAGGAGCCGGGCTTGACGCGCAATTGCCAGCCCTTTGGCGGCACAAAAGAATACCCGCCTTGCTGTTCGCACCAGCGCCCGTCCGCGGCCAGCGAGCCGGTGGGGAGCGCCTGCTCCACGAGCAGTGTTTTCATGGCGGCATCAATTGGCTGCTCAATCCTGGGCGCCTCGGCGCTGAGGCAAAAGAGGGCGAGCACGATATGCCGGCCGGCCGCGCCGGGGAAAAAGTAAAACGTGCCGCGCAGCTTCAGCTTGCCCAGCACGGTGTGATCGTAGCACAGTTTCGTGCCCTGAAGGCCGCCGGCTGTGGGGAACGCCAGCGGGGCCAGGACTGTCTTGGCAGTGTCCTTCTGCAATTCCGTTCTTCTCCCGCTTGTATATTCGCCGAAGGAGAGCTCGGTTTCCTCGACCCCTAGCGCCACATAAGGATGAAACTGTTCCACGCCCGGACCGACAAACACAGGGCTGGCGCCGCCGAAACCTTGCTGCAGGCGCCAGCCCTGGGGCAAGCACAAAGAGAAGCCCCCGCGCCTGTCGGTGTAGCGTGCACCCAACTCTGCGGCAGGTTCGGGCTCTTCCGCGCGGCACAGGCCGGAGATGCCGGCGGCGGCGCCGATCAACAGCGCCAGAGCCAACGGAAGAAACCCGCCGTTGTTTCTTTTCTTCCCTTGCGGGAGAGGGGTGGGCGAGGCGGTTATGGGCATGTCTATTGCTTTCCTCTTTACCCTCTCCCCTGTGGGGAGAGGGTGGCGCTTTAGCGCCGGGTGAGGGGGCCACTCCACGTTCGTCCCCACCCCTCACCCCGCGTTCGCTTCGCTCACGTCGGCCCTCTCCCCACGGGGGAGAGGGTGAACGGATACCCTATTGCTTCCTCTTCTTCATCTCCGCGCGGATTTCAGCGACCGTCTTGGTGTGCAGCCGCGCGGCGCCGGCCCACTTCCTGGTGCCCAGGCGTTTGCAGGAGGCCAGCCGCTTGCGGGCCTCGGGGATGGCGTGCTTGTACTGCGGGAGCCATTGGGCCTGGGCCACGAGCATCTCGTCGGTCATCTGCCAGATTTCTTCGGGGTCGCACACGGCGGCCGTCAAGGGGTCGTGGAGCATGGCCTGCTTGAGCAGCGTCACGTCCCCCTGCACGGCCGCGAGGACCGCCAGACGCTGCACGTTCACCGAAGCGTTGCAGGTGGCCGCACAGGCCCAAGGCAGTGCGCCGACGCGCGGGATGGAGATGCCGTTGTGGTCCACGTAGCCCGGAACCTCGACCACGCAGTCCGCGGGCAGATTGGGGATGCAGCCGTGGTTGCGGACGTTGAAGTGCCCGCGGTAAACGCGGCCGGTTTCGAGCGCCTCGATGATGTAGCTGCCGTGTTCCGCGCTGCGGTTCTCCCGGGCAATGGGCTTGTCTTCCTTATTCAGCCAGGCCGGGAAGTCGGTCTCGAACCAGTTGCGCCCTTCGGTGCAGACGCGCAGGTAGCCGCCGGTCTCGCCGTTGATCCAGCTTGACAGGTCAATCCATTTGCGGATTTCCCTGGCCCGCTTGCGATACCAGGGCACGTATTCGGAGAGGTGCCCGTTGGACTCGGTGGAGTAGCAGCCGAAGCGCCTGAGCACGTCAATGCGCACCTTCTCCGTGCGGCTGAATGACGGATGGCGCTCGAAAGCCGCCAGCAACTCCGCGCTGCTGACCAGGCGTCCCTGGTAGAGAATGCGGACGTACCAGGTCTGGTGGTTGATGCCGGCGCAGATGATGTCCACTTCATCCTTGTTCTTGGCCCCCAGGGCGTTGGCAATCTGCCAGTGGCCGCCCTCAACGCCGTGGCACAAGCCCACCATGCGCACCCCGCCGTGGTCCAGCGCGGCCCAGGTGTTCATGGCCATAGGATTGGCATAGTTGAGAAAGAGCACGTCCGGCTTGGCGGCCTCGCGCATGTCCTTGCAGAAACCCAGAATGCAGGGAATGTTGCGCTGGCCGTACATGATGCCGCCGGCGCAGAGCGTGTCGCCGACGCACTGGTCCACGCCGTACTTCAGTGGGATCTCGATGTCGAGTTTGAAGGCTTCGAGTCCGCCGATGCGGGTGCAGTTGACGACGTAGTCCGCATCCGCCAGAGCGCGGCGGCGTTCGAGAGTAGTCTCGATTTTGGCCGGCAGCTTGTTGTTGCGCAGGTCCTTCCGGCAGAGCTGCGCCACCATGTCCAGGTTGCTAGCATTGATGTCGTGCAGAGCGAATTGCGTGTCCGCGAACTCGGGCACCGTCAGCAGATCGCGGAACAGCGTGCGCGTGAAGCCCACGCTGCCCGCCCCGATGAAAGCCACTTTGATTGCCACTGGTCAGGTTCCTCCAAAGCCAAGGTGAAAGTCTGATTCGGGTGCATCACCTGACTTGTGCCACGGATATGCCGCCGCAACGCGGCGGCTTATCCGTGCTCCCCGCGGTTGGCACGGCACAAGTCCGGTGATGCACCCGTCTGATTCTATCGGCCGCCGTGCCGATTGCCAAGGCGAGAACGAGTGTGTATACTGTTGTCATGGGCGAACCGGGGCTGCAATCCCCCGCGACGGTTGAAATTGCCGCGGGCGTGCGAGTACGCGAAGGCGATTTGCGTTTTCATTTTGCGCGTTCCGGCGGGCCGGGCGGGCAGAACGTCAACAAGGTCAACACGAAGGCTGAGTTGCGCGTGCATCCCGATGTTCTGACGGGAATGCCAGGGGCCGCGCTTCACAGGCTCATCACCACACAAGCCAATCGCATAACCGCCGAGGGCGACATGCTTATCGTCGCAGACGCTGAACGTTCACAATATGCGAATCGCCAGGCCTGTCTGGCGAAGCTGCGGGCTTTTGTGGAAGCGGCGCTGAAAGAGCCCAAGGTGCGCCGCAAGACCCGCCCTTCAGCAGGCAGCCGCCAACGCCGCTTGGACTCGAAGAAGGCACACAGCCGGGCCAAAGCGCAACGGCGCACGGATGACTATCAGGCGTGAATATCGAGAGGCCGGAGCCGGTGGTCTCATTCCGAACCGGCGGAGGTCTTGGGAGACGCAGTGCCGATGCCGAGAGCGCCGGTCTTGAGCGCGACAACCGGCGTGGCAGCCTTCGTCCCAGAGTGCTGGTTGGGTTTGGGCGCGGGTTCGATGAACTGCGGTGCTGCCGGCGCGGGGGCGAATATCTTCTGGCTGTTGGCCTCCATGAAACTGGCCACGCCCACAACAGGCACGAACAAGCCCACGTTATGATCCATGTCGCCGTCCTTGGGGACGCCGGCAACCGCGACGCCCACTACCAGCCCGCTGACGGCATCCACCATAGGGCCGCCACTGTCGCCGTGGTCGAAGAGCACGCTGGCGCTTGAGCGCACAGTCCCGCGCTCGAACTTCCGGTCCAGCGTGCCGGTGTGCAGCTCGACAGGCACGCCACGCGGCGACCCGGCCAGCACAAGCCGGCTGCCGAGCTTGGGGTCGCTCCCGGCCAGCGTCAGGAGGTGCGGCAAGTCGCCGCCTGACTCAACTATGCACAGGTCAATGTACTCGTCCCAGGCCAGAACTCGGCATTTGGACCAGTACGGGCTGTCACCTTTCCGCAACTCAACCCTGAGCTTGGGGTACGGCACTTTGTTGTCGTCGAGCACGTTGTGGGCTGCGGTCAGCAGATAGCGGTGGCTGGCAGGATAGCCGTACTGGGACAAATCCACACCGAAAGCCGTCCCGTGGCCGGTGTAGGTCCGGCCGCTGCTCTCGTGCTCATACTGGATTCGCACCGTGCTCTGAAGCAGTGCTTGGCGCAGCTTCGGCATTACGTCGTTATCGGCGACCAATGCAGAATTCGCTGCACACAGTGCAACGCTGGAGGCCATGAAGCCAGAGAGAAGATTCAGTCGAATCGCAAGCAGCATCTATGTGGGTTCCGCCCCTCCCCACGTGCACGCACTATAATCGCTGCGAAGTCATTGTCACGGAAAAATGACAAGAAAGTTCCCCAATACGGGGAACTTTCTCATAACTACTTGATACACCGTGTGTTGCAATAACTTAAGGCGCTGACTTATTTAATCTGTTTAAGCAGTTCCTCTGAATCTAACTTTGTGTCACGAATCAGACGCGCGAATGCTGCTGCTTCGCCCGTCGCGGCCGTCTTGGCAAAAGCGGGAATCTTCAGATACTCGGCTTGGTGCGTCTTCAAGTGTTCAATGTTCTCCTTGTCCTCGGGTTCCATCACGTATGCCTTGGACTTCTCCAGATCCGGCAGATGGCCGCCGTTCGCAGTCTTCTTTTCCGATAGCGGTATCAGTTGCACATCCAGGTTGCAGGATGCCAGCTTATATGTGTCCGCTGATTTCTCGAAGATAAAGTTGACGAAGCGCGAGAAGGCCACGACCGGAATCGTGCGGTTGGCCGCCCTCTTCGGCTTGTAGCCGCCGGGGAGCTTGACGCCCTCCAGCAGCCACTCAAAATCATAGAGGATACCGCCCAGGAGTTTGTCTGTTTCCATCATCTGCTTGACGATATCGCTGTCGGCCTTCAGTGGCCCGTAGACCCTGGGCTCGCCTTCTATCAACGTCACGCCCATACGGTCGTCTTTGAGCAGCGCCTTGAATACCTGCGCAAACTCCTTGCGTGAGATAGGGTTCATATATTGCATCTTGCCGTTGATGGTGAATGCGTTCGTATCCTTGTTATACGTCACGGACTCAAGTTTATCGAACCCCTCGGCTGTGCCTTCCAGAACGACTCCTTTGGGTATGGATAAGTACCTGGCCATGACAGCGTGCACCGCGTCGGGTTTTGGGCCACTGTTCGCGGACAGCGGCACCGTTCCACGTTCCGCACTATTTGCGGACAATACACCCAAGGCCAATGCCAGGGAAAAGATCAGAAGTGACTTGCAGCGCATCGTACATCCTCCTCCAAACGGCATCATGGTTAGGACCAACGCCAGAAGGAACACGCCCTTGCAAACCAGGGCATGTTCCTTCAAGCCTCAAGAGCTTACTTCGTCCTCAGCAGGAGCAGGCTGGCTTCGTCAGTGCCAGGGATTTC
>JBEKKG010000607.1:0-5175 GCA_050010835.1 Planctomycetota bacterium | reverse complement strand
TTGGAGTGTCCCTTGGAAAAAATCCGGAGAAAAAATACAAACTTTTATCTCCTTGCTGGCCTTTGAGTTAAGCAGTACATAGCTCTCACAGAGCATCCTCCAAAACCAAATCTTCGCGCCGCCATCCGTAGTATATAGGTAGGAAAGGTCAACATGGGCCCAGTACCACAGTCCAGGAACATCGTCCGCAGCGGGTGCCGCGAGCCGGCGCAGTGGCCGATCCGTGCCTTGACCACCCCAAGGAAGCAGAGCGTACTGCGGGAGTCCCGCCCTCCTTCGTCCTCGCGCTCTGCCAGCCTGCCACTGGCGGACGGGACGCCCGCAGTACATCTACCAACTCTGTGGGGCGACTTGGCAAGCCGCCCTGCGATGCAGTGGGGCAACCCTCCGGGTCGCCAGACGATCCAGAGGATCGCTCTACACTTGCGGGGGCGTCACTGGCTGCTTGTCAGCTACCACAATTACAACGTTGGTCAGAAAGCGCCAGTTCTCGCCAGAATGGTTTATGTTCCGGCCAGAATGGTCCCGGTTCCAGCCAGATTGGTTCGTGTTCCGGCCAGTCTGGCGTCAGTTCGCGCCAATTCCGAACAGTTTGCCCAGACTTTTAAGGACTTGCATGAAGGCTGGAGAAAAAAAAGCTCGCGGCGCAAAGCGTCAAGGTTGATCTACTCACCGCAGTGGGTGCGGAGGAACGCAGGGTTAAGGCCGATGAAAAACAGCAAAATATCTTCTCACGCGGACACCTCTGCGTTTCTCCGCTCCCTCCGCGTTGAGAAATCCGGGTTAGAGGAACGAGTCCCGCATACTGCGCCAGTTGACGCCACTCCCTTGGTAAAGCTCCTCAGACTCTACGCAAGAGGCTTGCAAACGCTGTGCAAAGAGCGATCAATCATGCGACAAAACGTTTCAAAAGATGACTGCCTTCCGTGCTGGTGCATCTCTCATAACATCTTAACCTTATGGCACTTGCCGCAATCTGAGATGTTCAATACCAAGGAAGAAGGGTACGCGCACCTCAAGAAGCCGCCGGGATCAAGAGCGCCTCTGCGGTCAACGGATTCCTTTGTGCGCAAAGCAGCCACGCCCATCTCAATTCTCTTTCCGTGTCTCCACTTTGATGAGCTTGAAGTCGTGCTTCTTCAACTCGAACTGCACCACGCCTTCGGGCGTCACCGCCAGGGGCAGGTCATTTTCCGCATCGTCCGCCTTCCACTGCTTGCCCAGCCCCAGGGCCTTGCGGTCAAGCTTGAGGCTGACGTTGCCGCCGTTGCCCCAATCGCTCACGAGGATCATCGCGGCGCCGGGCCTGCTGCACACGAGCGTGGTCGTATCGGCGCCGGCCACGCTGACGGGATGGCCCGGATCCCAATAGCGCGAAACCTGCACCTCCGGCAGGCCGTAACCGAACTCGAGCAGCTTGAAGGTCACCTTGCAGCAGGCCGGCAGGCTCCAGGGGCCGCCCGCCAGCTTGACTTCGTGCGTCAGGCTGGCGCCCGTGGCGGTGCGCTCGATCCACGCCATCTTCTCCTTGTCCGCCACACCTTGGAGCAGGAGCATGCCGAAGGGGACGTTGCCGCACTGCAGGCCGATACTCTCCGCGCGCAGGTAGTCGCGCGTGAACCGGTCCTGGAAATCCTGCGGCCCGGCCTTGTCCTCCCAGGTGTAGTGCGTCCCGGCGAAAGCCAGCACCGGCACGAGGTTGGTGTTGGTGATGTGCGGCATGTTCGCGTTGGGCTTGCCCAGCTCGGAGCAGAGGACGGCGGTGCGCCTGATCAGCTCGCGCATGTCCCACAGTCCCGCGGCCGGCTGGATCGTTCCGTCGGGCCGCTCGTAGGCCTCCGTACCGACGGGGTGGAAGGCCGACTGCATGAAGATGTCATCCCAGTAGATGGCGTCGGCAAAGGTGTCGTACATCTTCTTGTAGTGCCACATGGCGTAGTCGCGGAAGCTTGCGCACGGGTTGAGGTCGTAGGCCACGCCGTCGCCTTTCGTGGTCCACTGGCGTTTGGGGAAGAGGTCGCGGTCCCATTCGTTGAGGAAGGTCTGCCCTTCGCGCGTGTCGAAACGGACGCCGCGCGCGTTGGTGTAGATGAGCACTCGCTGCGGCTTGCCCTTCAACTGATTGAAGACGTAGTTCATGTTGTTGGCGACGAGCTTCTTCTCCTCGTCGGTCTTGGCGCCATACCCTGCGATCCATTTCCGCTTGAAGTCCTCGTTGATCACGCCCGTCTCGCGCGTCTTCTTGAACTCCTCCCAGAGGCTGAAGTCCTCGTCGCGCGGGTAGACATCGCAGCAGGGCGTGAGGGCGCCCCACGTCCAGCACGAGCCGTTGAAGGAGAGGTTGCGCGTGTCGGGCCGCTCCACGGACATCGTCCAGCGGCGCCAGTCCTGCGGCAGGGGTTTGACGGGCGTGGCCTCAAAACCGATGACGATCCGCCGCGGCTGGCCGATTACCGTCTCCCGGGCGATCAGGTTCAGGCGCACTTCCAGCGTGTCGCCCCTGCGGACAATCTCCTGGCAGGGCGCCTGCGCGTCCGTTACCCAGCCCGAGTCATTCTCGCCAAAGACGCAGAAACCGCGCTCTTCCGCGCCGAGCCAGATGTAGGGAACGTAGTTGCCGATGATAGAGTTGCGCACGGCCTTCGTCCCGTCCCATACCTTGCCCTCGCCCGCAGGCGTCAGACCGGCATAGTTGAAGCGCAGGCCGTCGGTGCAGGCGTGGAAGAGCGGCATGAGGGCGTTGTCGAGGGGGATGGCCAGCGCCAGCTTCTCGATCTTCTCCTTCGAGGGCTGCAGGTCCAGCGTCCATTTCATCAGGCCGTCGTAATCCCATACGCTCCGGACCGTTCCCGTCAGCGGGCCAGCGAGCCGCGCCTGCGACACGGCGCGCGTGTCTTTCTTCTCCGTAAAGGCGAAGTCCTGCGCTTCAACCGGCCGGGTCTTGCCTGCCACAGTGACCTCGAGGCGCATCGGACTTCTCAGGAGAGGCCGTTGCAGGCTGACGACCTGCTGCCACAGGCCCAGCGAGTTGAGGGTGTGTTGGCGCAACACCGTGCGCACCTTCCGGCCGTCAACCTGGATCGGGGTGAAGGGCGGAGTGACCACGTCGCTCTTGCCGAGCGCATTGCCTTCCCAGGGAAAGACGTAGCGCACAAAAGCCACTCTGACGGGGTCCATCTTAAGGCCCTGTGGCTCAACCAGGAGTTCATATTCGCCCTCGCCCAGCTTGGGCAGCGGCCACTCCAGATTGGAGATGTCGTCCTTGAGCGGCGGCATGTCCGCTTCGGCCAGCGCCTTGCCGCCCTTGGGCTGGATGCGCACGTGCAGGCCCTTGAGCAGGTGCCTTTCCTGCAGATTGCCCACATTGACGCGGAGGCGGGCTTTGTCGAAGGAGGGATAATAGGCAAATTCCACTTCGACCTTCTTCACGGCGTTTTCGTCGAGGGTCCAGGTCGCGGCGGGCGGGGTCGGGTTCCAGTTGAAGTCGCGGAGGTAGTAGAGAGTCTTGGCGTCTTTTGAGGAGACCTGAATCAGCGTGTAGACCTCCTCGTTCAGCGCCGAAGCCTCCAGATCCAGGATCTTCGTCTCGCCCGCGGCCAGCGTCAGGTCGGAGCTCTCCTCCTTGTGGGCGCTGTTCTTCGGGAAGCACTTGAGGATGGCTTTCAGTTCGAGCGGCTGCGCCTGGGGGTTGAAGACGGAGACCTTCAGGTGCACATTGGGCTTGCCGGCATCCTGAATCTGGAGCGTCTGAACCACCGGCGCGGCAGCGTCCCACGTCACGAGCGGGAGGGTTTCGGGCGCGAGGAAGGCGCCTCCCTTCGGCCCCCATTCCGTCTGCCCGGGGCCGAGGCTCTGCTGCCAGTTGCGGCAGATGCGGATGCCGAAGGGCTTGGCCAGGTCTGCGGGGGTGACGAGCATGTCTTTGAGGGGCAGGGCGCACTCGAAGTGCCAGCGGTCGCCGAGGATCTTGTTGGCCATGCGCCACCCGCCGCGCCACGTCTCTCCGCCGCCGCCGACGGCATAGGCGCTGTCGTTGATGGCGCCTTTGGCGTTGATATTGGCGTGGTAGAGCCGGCGCCGTGCGGTTGCATCGGAATGCAGCGGGTCCAGGACCATTTCGATGGAGTCATCCAGCCACGTGCGCGCGTTGCCATTCTCCGGGGCGGGATTGACGCGGGCCAGGATCCGCCCGCCGGGAGGCGTCTCGCTCACCACGGCGATGAAGAGTTCCTTCCCGTCGCAACCAACCCAGAAGCTCGCCTGCGCGGGCTTGAG
The DNA here is from genome assembly GCA_050010835.1 of Planctomycetota bacterium. Lineage (GTDB taxonomy): Bacteria > Planctomycetota > SZUA-567 > H5-PLA8 > H5-PLA8 > JAPLOD01. The sequence goes on along the minus strand of JBEKKG010000607.1, from coordinate 900 downwards.
GGTGGGCCCAGCGCCGAAGCCCTCCATCCGGGCGGCGCCGGCCCAATCCTTCTCATTCACCGTGCCGTCAATCTCAGGCGCCTGCTTCATCAGCGGCAGGCGCACTTGCGGCACATGGTACTCCTGGGCGGGAGCACTGAGCGCCGCCGCGCCGGCCACGATCATGCCGGCCAGAGCTGTTCGAACCCCGCTCATCTACGTGCTCCTTTTTCAGTCAGGGATTGAGTCCTTTGCCGTTGTCTTGGTTCAGCGTGAAATGGACAAGTGCCTCACGCTGGTAACAGGATGGGCAGGATTGGAGCGTGCACGAAATATGGAACATGTGGCATTTCACTTTTTAGGGCCTTCCGCCACAGAGGCAAGATAGGTGATGCGCTCCTTATTGGCTTCGGCCAGGTCGGCATATTCTTTTCTCAAAGTTTCAAGCGTGGCGAGCGCGTCCGCAGGTTTCGCACTCTTCACGGCGTCCTCGACAGTGCCAACCAACGATTCGAACTTCAGCAGCCGGTCCAAAGCGGCGCGCTGATCGAAGAGCGCGGCCCAGGCTGGGAGGTCCTCCTTCTTTAGCTGCTTGAGGAGTTGCTGGGCTTCCTCGATGTTGCCCAGGCCGAAAAGATAAGCCGCTCTGTCGGCCAGGCCGGCAGGCTTGGATTCGTCGCAGGCCAGAGCCTTCAGAAAGACGGACTGCGGCAACAAGTCCTGCCGGCTTCATCCGTTCATGCCGTACCGGGAGGGAGGTGGTCAGAAGCTTCGGACCAAGCGATCAAAGTGACCCGAAATACCCCTTTCTCGCCTCCAGCGCGGGGGCTACGAGGCGAACTACGGGAGGGAAGGGTCTTGTGAATAGTTTTCCCCATGCGGCAGAGGTTGGCGGTGGCACGCGCGTTCCTCCACGAGCCG